>JBBKAW010000084.1:0-14153 GCA_037722135.1 Aquificaceae bacterium | reverse complement strand
TTTGAGAAGAACGACATATATGTGGAGCTTCCAGAACAGCAGTGCTGTGGTATACCCTTCTTTGACATAGGAGATATAGATTCCGCTACGGAGAAGGCAAGGTTTAATGTGCAAAGGCTAAAACACTATGTGGATGCTGGCTTTGACATAGTAGTGCCAGTGCCTACCTGTGCTTTGCAGATAAAGTATGAGTATCCTTTACTTTTGCCCGATGACCCAGATGTAAAGGCGGTTTCAGAGAGGGTCTACGACGTTCATGAATATCTTTTCAAGCTTCATCAAGAAAAGAGATTCAACAAGGACTTTAAGGTTTCTTTAGGAAACATAGCCTATCACATTCCTTGTCATCTTAAATCTCTCAATGTGGGCTATAGGGCTGTGGCACTTATGAGACTAATACCCAACACCAAGGTTCAAATAATAGAAAGGTGTTCGGGGCACGATGGGACCTTTGGGGTGCGTAAGGAAACCTTTGATATGTCCATAAGGGTGGGTTCAAAACTCTTTGAGGATATGAAAAACTCTAACGCAGACCTTTATGTGTCTGACTGTCCTCTTTCTGGCAATCACATAGAACTTATGACTGGCAAAAGGGTTTACCATCCCATTGAAGTTTTAGCGATGGCTTACGGAGAGGATTAGAATTTCTCTGTGGAGGCGGAAAGATATTTTGAGCTAATTGGCAGGACCATAGAAAGAGCCTTAAGAAAAGACTGCCTTATAATATTCTTTGGCTCAGCGGTAAGGGAGAACTTTGGCAGGGCTTCTGATATTGACGTGGCTTTGTTTTGCTCTGAACCTTTAAGTTTCACTGAATACTCAAGACTTCTTTCCGAGATTGAGGAGCTACCAATCTTGAGAGATGTAGACCTTGTAGACCTTTGGCGTGTAGATTCCTACGATTTTCTAAGTAAAATACTTGAGGAGGGTCTCTTTTGGAAAAGTTCAGAAGAGCTTATGAGGCTTTTGAGAAGGCGTTTAGAAGGTTTGAGGAAGTCAGAAGTCAAAACCTCATGAGCTTTTTCAGAGAAGAGTTCTACACGGAGATAGTGGTAAAACGCTTTGAGTGTTTATACGAAGCTCTGTGGAAGACGGTCAAGGAGTTCTTGAGGGTGAGAGGCATTGAGTGTTATTCTCCAAAATCCTGCTTTTCTGAGCTCTTGAAGGAGGGTGTGGTCTCATATTCGGAAGAGGAGCTTTTGAGCGAGCTTATATACATAAGAAACAGGCTTGTGCATGTTTATGAGGAGGAGACCGTAAAAATGCTAAGAGACAGGATTTTACAAGAGGACATCTATGGGCTCTTTAAGGAGCTTCTTGTAAGGCTAAAGCCATAAGATAGTCTCTCAAGATTGTAAGAAGATGGGAAATCTTGGAAGGTTCGCAAGATATGGGCTTGGCTTATAATCTTTCTGTGTGGGTTCTTGGTCAACATGACGAGCCTTATAGGAAGATAAGAAACTCTATACTTAACCTTGTGGGCAACACGCCTCTTGTGAGGCTCAGAAAGATTATTCCACCAGAGGTTTCTCCAAAGGTGGAGATATACGCCAAGTTAGAGAGTTTCAATCCAGGTGGTTCTGTAAAGGACAGACCAGCACTTAGCATGTTTTTGGATGCCATAGAAAGAGGACTTCTCAAGGAGGGTAAGGTGGTTATAGATGCCACTTCTGGAAACACGGGTATAGCACTTGCCATGGTGGGTGCTTGTCTTGGAGTTCCTGTGGAACTTGCTATGCCTGCCAATGTGAGCGAAGAAAGGAAAAGGATAATAAGGGCTTATGGTGCAAAGGTATACCTTACAGACCCCCTTGAGGGCACGGACGGTGCCATACTCTTTGTGAGGGAAAAAGTTAGCAAAGAGCCAGAAAAATACCTCTACCTTGACCAATATAACAACCCTGCCAACTGGAAGGCACATTTCTATTCTACGGGCATAGAGATATGGAACCAAACTGCTGGCAGGATAACCCATCTTGTTGCAGGCATAGGCACGGGTGGAACTATAATGGGCACGGGGAGAAGGCTAAAGGTCTATAACCCAGACATTCAAATAATTGGTGTCCAACCTGCCTATCCCTTTCATGGAATAGAAGGTCTAAAGCATATAGAAAGTTCCATAAAGCCTGGTATCTTTGACGAGACCTTTTTGGATAGAACCATATTTGTGGAAACTGAGCCTGCTTACGAAATGACAAAAAGGCTTGCAAGAGAGGAGGGCATACTTGCGGGACAATCCTGCGGTGCTGCACTTTACGCAGCTATTGAGCTTGCAAAGGAGCTTGAAGAAGGAGTTATAGTTGTAATATTCCCCGATGGTGGAGAAAAGTATCTCACTACTGCACCCTATAGAGATATTGGTTAAAATATTTCCATGAAAATTCCCTTCTCGTGGCTTTCAGAGTTTATACAAGTAGAAGGTCTTGACCCCAATAGAGTTGCAGAAGAGTTAACCCTGAAGAGCGTTGAGACTTCTATAAGCAAGTGGGACTTTGACCTTGATGGTGTTGTCTTTGCCAAGGTGGTAGAGAAAAAACCTCATCCTACGAGAAGGTTATACATTTACAGAGTTCAGGCTGGTGAAAGTCTATACCTTCAGGTGGTGTCCGCAGATGCCAATTTACAGGTAGGAGATGGAGTGCTTCTTGCCCTTCCCAACGCCAAGGTAGGAAGCATGTGTATAACTCAGAGAGATTTTGATGGAGTAGCTTCTCAAGGTATGCTTTTGTCCGCAAGGGAGCTGGGTCTTGAAGACCAGTCTGAAGGTGTCCTTGTCCTTGAAGAGGACCTAAAGCCAGGCACATCCGCCTATGACCTTCTTGGCTTTGGAGAGTTTATATTGGAAATAGAGCCTACACCAAACAGGGGGGACCTTCTTTCTGTCAAAGGTCTTGCAAGGGAGATATCCGCTTTGCTGGGAGTGAAAAAGAAGCCAAGAGAATATCCAGAGTTTGAGGAATTCGGAAAGTTAGAAATAAGGCTTGAGTCAAAGGACTGCAAGAGATACAGAGGTGCTATTATAGAAGGCGTAAAAGTAAAAGGGTCTCCCTTATGGCTAAGGAAAAGACTTTGGCAGTGTGGTGTAAAGACCATAAACAACATAGTGGATATAACCAACTATGTGATGCTTTTGGAGGGACAGCCACTGCATGCCTTTGACCTAAAGGAGTTAAACCTACCCATAGTTGTAAGAGATGCAAGAGAAGGAGAGACTATTACTACCCTTATGGGAAGCCAGAAAAGCCTAAGTGCTGTTAACCTACTTATAGCGGATGTAAGCAAACCTCTTGCCATAGCTGGTATAGTTGGTGGATTGGATAGTTCTGTAAAAGAAAGCACAGAGAGCATACTTCTTGAGTCCGCATACTTTGAGCCCTATAGAATAAGAAGGTCCGCAAAACATCTTGCCCTTCAAACAGACAGTTCTTACAGATTTGAAAGAAGCGTGGATATAGAAGGTGTAAAGACCGCACAAAACCTTGCCATAAGGCTTATCCTTGACCTTGCGGGTGGCACTCTTATAGCACTTAAGGATATATATCCAGAACCCTATGAGCCAAGGAGGGTTTTTCTAAGCCTTGAGAAGTATAGAAAGTATTCAGGCAAGGACTTTGACAGACAGAAAATTTCACAGACCTTAAGCGCCCTTGAGATACCTCATGAAGTCATGAGGTGTGGTGTGGAAGCTCTTATTCCATCTCATCGTAGCTTTGACATGCAAGGTGATGTGGACCTTATAGAGGAGCTTCTTAGAGTGGAAGGCTATGCACAGGTGAGTTCCTCTACCTTAAAAATTCCAGCCAAGCCATCGCAGATAGAGGGCATTGCGGACAAGCTTAGAAGTCTAATGGTTAGCAAGGGCTTTTCTGAAGTGATAACCTTTTCCTTTGAAGATGCGGAGCTATACAGGCTTTTGTCTTTACCCCTCCCACAGATAGAAGTTATAAACCCTTTGAATAAAAGTCAAAGGTATATGAGGACTTTCCTCTTGCCTTCTCTTTTGAGAGTGTGTCTTGAAAACATAAGAAACTACAACTACAGCATGGCTATCTTTGAAATAGGCAATGTCTTTCTTGGGGAAGAGGAGCTAAGGCTTGGCTTTCTCATGACTGGCTATAGGAGACTCTTCCCAGAAGAGGAGTATTCACCTTATCATGGACTGGCTATCCTTCAGGATATCTTGAGAAACTATGCGGAAGGCTTTAGGTCGGAAGCGTCTAATATACCCTTCCTACATCCAAAGGTGCAAAGAGCCTTCTACTTAGGAGAGGAGGAGATAGGATACTTTGGTATTTTGAACCCTACGCTTCAGGATAGGCTTGCTATAAGACATAAAGTTATTGTGGGTGAGTTAAGGCTAAGCCATTTGAAAGAAAGACACAAAAGCTACAAACCTATAACCCAGTATCCACCTGTGATAAGGGACCTTACGCTCCTTATGGACAAAGAGGTGAGTGTGGATAAATTAATATCCCATATCAGGAAAAGAGAGCTGGTGGAAGATATGAAGGTATTTAGTATATACATAGACCCAAAACTTGGGGAAGGCAAGAAGAGTGTTAGCTTTAGGCTGACCTTTAGAAGCAAGGAAGGAACACTTTCTGACCAGCAGGTTAACAAACTTGTGGAAGAGATAGTGGCAGAGCTGGAAGAAAATTTTGGAGCGAAGCTAAGATAGAGCCTGCCCTGTGCGTGGTGAAGGAGTTTATATTGGGGTCCACATGGTGAGGCAATAGGGAGCCCGGTCTCCAGGAGAGCCAGAGAGGCCTTCTGGGAGGGCACCCACCTAATTCTTAGGGGGCCCACCGAAGACTCCTTCCGCCACGGCATGGGCGGGTATTCTTGCCTTCCCCTCCTGAAAAGGAGGCGGAAGATGAAGGTTCTTACGAAGGATGATATAAGAAGATTAATCATACAAAAGAGAGAAGCCCTCACAGAGGAAGAAAGAGAAAAGCTATCGGAGGGTATAATAAAAAACCTCTTATCCCTCAAGCCCTTGTGGGATGCAAAAAACCTTCTTATGTTCTGCCCTCACAGGGGAGAACCTAACATTACACCACTTTTCTCTTGGACTTTGCAAAGGGGTAAAGCTCTTTTACTCCCAAAGGTAGAGGGGAAGAACCTAAGGCTTATAAGACTTGAGGATACTACAAGCCTTAGCCCCGGTGCCTTTTGTATACTTGAACCCTCTAAAGGCAAGGAGGTAAGACCAGAGGAAGTAGAGCTCTCGCTCATCCCCGGAATAGCCTTTGACAAGGCGGGATACCGTATAGGTTATGGGAAGGGATACTACGATAGGCTCTTTGAAAGGTTGGGAGGGCTAAAGGTGGGAGTGTGCTACGAGTTTCAGGTCTTGGAGGAGGTGCCAAGGGATGACTGGGATATGCCTGTTGACCTTGTGGTCACGGAAGAAAAAATCTATCAAGGAGGTAAGGAAGGATGAGCGTGGAAGTGCTTGTTATTGCTGTCTTTTTGGCTTTAGCTGTTGGAGGAGCTTTGGGTTTTGTGCTTTCAAGGAAGAACTCAGGCAAGTCTTCTGTTTTTGAGACAGCGGTAGACCTTGAAGAGAAGAAGAAGGAAGCGGAGCTAATGGTTCTAAAGGCTAAGGAGGAGGCTCAAGAGATACTAAGAAAGGCTTATGAGGAAGCAAGGGAGACAAAGCTAAATGCGGAAAGAGAGGCGGAGAAGATAGTTAAACTCGCTCAGGAAGAAGCGGACAGACTAAGGGCAACCCTTAAGGAAGAAGCGGAGATGATAAGGCAAAACCTTGACAAGAAAAGCAGGGAAATGGAAGAATACCTCGCAGAGAGAAAGCAAGAAATCCAGAAGTTAGAGCAGGCTCTACAACACCGTGAGGCAAACTTAGAAAGAAGGGTTCAGGCTCTTGAAAGACGTGAGGAAGAGCTATACAGAAGGGAAAGGGAAATAAGAGAAATGGAAAGGCAGATAGACCAAGCTCAAAGAGACCTACAGTTAAGGTTAAAGGAGCTTGAAGAGAGGGAAAGGGAAATAGAAGCACTCAGGCATAGGGAAATTCTTGAGCTCCAAAGGATAGCCAATATGACCCTTGAGGAAGCAAGGTCAGAGCTATTCAGAAGAGTGGAAGAGGAAGCAAAGATAGAAGCCATAAGAGTGGCAAAGCGTATAGAAGAGGAGGCAAGGGAAAGGGCGGAGTTTGAAGCAAAGAAGATAATAACTACCGCAATCCAAAGGCTTTCCTCTGAGATAGCCATAAACTACACCACCACCACAGTGGAACTTCCCAGCAACGAGTTTAAGGGAAGGATAATAGGAAGGGAGGGAAGAAACATAAGAACCTTTGAGCTCCTCACAGGCGTAGACCTGATAATTGACGATACACCTGATATTGTTACCATATCCTCCTTTGACCCCATGAGGAGAGAGCTCGCAAAGGAAGCCTTAGAAAGGCTTATAGAAGATGGGAGAATACACCCCGCCAGGATAGAGGAGGTGGTAGCAGAGGTTAAAAGGGAAATGGATGAGAAGATAAGGAAGATGGGAGAAGAGACATGCATGGAGCTTGGTCTATACGACATAAACCCTGGGCTTTATTACTACATAGGTAAGCTCTACTACAGGACAAGCTATTCTCAGAACGTGCTTTTACACTCAAAGGAAGTTGCTTACCTTGCAGGTATGATGGCGGAGGAGCTCGGGCTGGATGCTAAAATGGCAAGGAGGGCTGGACTTTTGCACGATATAGGTAAAGCCATATCCCACGAACTGGGAGGTTCTCACACGGACATAGGCATAGAGCTCTGCAAACGTTATGGAGAGCCAGACCCAGTCCTAAATGCCATAAAAGCACATCACAATGAAGAGCCGGTAAGATATCCAGAGGTTGCCCTTGTGTGTGCTGCGGATGCCCTCTCTGCAGCAAGACCCGGTGCAAGAAGAGAAACCCTTGAAGCCTATCTCAAGAGACTTGAAAAGTTAGAGGAAATAGTCAAGTCCTTTAAGGGAGTGCAAAACGCCTATGCGGTGCAGGCAGGAAGAGAGGTAAGAGTTATAGTGAACCCAGAGGAGATAAGCGACGAGGAAGCCTACATGCTTTCCAAAAACATAGCAAGGAAAATAGAAGAAGAGATGCAGTTTCCCGGACAGATAAAGGTGGTGGTAATAAGGGAGACAAGACATGTGGAATACGCCAAGTAATCAAGACCTAACTCCTATGCTCTCTCAATACCACCACTTTAAAAAGCTCTACAGGGACTGCCTGCTCTTTTTTCGCCTCGGAGACTTTTATGAGCTCTTCTACGAGGATGCGGAGATAGGTTCAAGGGAGCTCGGTCTTGTGCTCACCTCAAGACCTGCAGGAAAGGGGAAAGAGAGAATTCCCATGTGTGGAGTTCCCTACCATTCTGCAAACTCCTACATCTCAAAGTTAGTCTCCAAGGGCTATAAGGTAGCCATATGTGAGCAGTTAGAGGATGCAAGTCAATCCAAAGGTCTTGTAAAGAGGGATGTTATAAGGGTCATCACTCCCGGCACATACTTTGAGAAGGAAACCTGCGGGCTTGCCAGCCTCTTGAAAAGGGGAAGCCTCTATCTTTGTGCCTACTTAAACCCAGCGACAGGTGAGTTTTTGGGAGGCTCCTTTGACCCAGTGAATGCAAAGGAGTTTATCCTTAAGTTCTCTCCAAAAGAGCTTTTGATACCTCAAGGTCTTTCCTTTGACCTAAAGGAGTTTGACCTCTTTGTGAGCACCGTAGAAGAGGAATACTTTCATGAGGGTCTAAAAGTGCTTTTTGAGGATATGAAGCTCTACAGTGCCAGAGGGCTTGGTTTTGAAAAGGAGGAGGAGCTTTTGCCTTTTGGTGGCTTATACCTTTACCTCAAAAGCACACAAAAGTCCTTTTTACCCTTTGTAGAAAAGCCAAAGCCATACACAGAAGAGGGTTATGTTCGCATAGACTACAGGACAAGGAGAGGGCTTGAGCTCTTAGAATCCTATGAGGGTTCAGAAAGGTATTCTCTTTTTGGAGTAATAAACAGGACCCTAACGGGTATGGGAAGAAGAAGGCTTAGGTTTCATATCCTACATCCCTTTAGGGAAAAAAGTGCCATTCAAAAGGTGCAGTCCGCAGTTCAGGAGCTTATGGAAAAAAGACAGCTCTTGGAAGCCCTAAGGCAAGAGCTAAGGAATATGCCAGACCTTGAAAGGCTCGTAAGTAGGATAAGCGGTGGTATCTCTACTCCAAAGGACCTTTTGCAAGTAAGAAGAGCTCTTGAAGCCTTGGAGAAAATAAAGGAGCTTTTAAGGGACACGGATTCTACTTCCCTTAGAGAAATTTACGAAGGACTGTTAGAGCTCAGCGACCTAAGAGAGGATATAGAAAAGACCCTCGTGGAGGACCCACCCTTGCATGTAAAGGAAGGAGGTCTTATAAAGGAGGGCGTAGACCCACAGTTGGACCAGCTTAGATACTACAGAGACAACGCTCAAAGCCTAATAGACCAATACGAAGCTAAGCTAAGAAAGGAAACTGGAATACAAAGTCTAAAGATAGGCTTTAACCGTGTTATGGGCTATTACATAGAAGTGACAAAGCCAAACCTCAAGTATGTGCCTTCTTACTTTCGTAGGCGTCAGACACTCTCAAACGCAGAAAGGTTCACCACAGACTATCTGCAAGAGCTTGAAGAGAAAATACTTTCCGCTCAGAGCAAGATAAACAATCTTGAGTATGAGCTTTTTATAGCTTTGAGGGAGAGGGTTATAAAAAGGCTTGAAGAGCTTGCCCATAACGCAAGGCTTATAGGTTGGCTTGACTATCTTCAGTCCCTTTCAAGTATAGCCTTAGAGAAGGGATGGGTAAGACCTCAAATAGTTGAAGAAAAGGTCCTGCATATCCAAGAGGGTAGGCATCCTGTGATAGAAGAGCATGTAAAAACCTACTGTCCTAACGACACACATATGGATGAGGAAAGCCTCATATACATAATAACTGGTCCAAACATGGCAGGAAAATCCAGCTACATAAGGCAAACTGCCATTCTTACCCTCTTGGCTCATATGGGTTCTTTTATTCCTTGCAAGTCCGCAAGGATAGGCTTGGTATCTTCTATTCATGCACGCATAGGCTCTGGGGATATTCTGGCTTTGGGAGTTTCTACCTTTATGAATGAGATGCTTGAGGTTTCGAGCATACTCCACAATGCGGATGAAAGGAGTTTAATAGTCCTTGACGAAGTAGGAAGGGGCACATCCACTTATGATGGCATAGCCATAAGCAAGGCTATAGTGGAGTATATATTGGAAAACATAAGGGCGAGAACCCTTATAGCAACCCACTACTTGGAGCTTACTGAGATAAACAAAAGGGGCGTAAAAAACTATCACATGGCGGTAAGCAAAGAGGGGGAAGATATAAATTTCTTGTATCTTTTGAAGCCCGGTAGGGCGGAGGGGAGCTTTGGTGTTAGAGTGGCAAAAAAGGCGGGACTACCAGAGAAGGTTATAAAAAGGGCGGAAGAGGTTTTATTGGAACTTGAAGCCTCAAGGACCCTGCCTGTATTGGAAAGAGTTTACGAAGAAAGCCAAAGAGAAGAAGAAAGGCAACTTTTGGAAGAGCTTATAGAGCTTGACATAGCAAACCTAACACCCTTGCAAGCACTTATAAAACTGGCGGAGCTAAAGGAAAAGGCAATTAGCCTGAGAAAAACTAAAGTGTAAAAGGTAAAGCTTATTTGCTTAACATTTCCCTCAACAATTTGTTTACTAACTGCGGGTTAGCTTTGCCCTTTGCCTTTTTCATAACCTGACCTACAAGAAAACCAAAAACCTTTTCTTCTCCTGCTTTGAACCTTTCCACTTCCTTTGAATTTTCCCTTAAAACCTCTTCTATCATAGACCTTATCTGTCCCTCATCACTTATCTGCTTTAGACCCTTTTCTTCCACTATCTGAGAGGGGCTCTTGCCAGTTGCGGTCATCTCCTTTATAACTTCCTTTGCAAGCTTTGAAGAGAGCACATTTTCCTTTATAAGTTTTACAAGCTCTGCAAGACTTTGGGGGCTAACAGGAGAGCTTTCTATGTCTTTACCAGCCTCTGAAAGGCTTCCAAGAAGGTCATTAAGTAGCCAGTTGGCAGTTAGCTTGGGGTCTTGTCCGTAATACCTAAGGGATTCTTCAAAGAAGTCTCCAAGCTCTTTGTTATCGGTTAGCACCTTTGCGGAGTATTGGTCAAGACCAAGCTCTTTTATAAACCTCTCAAGCCTTTCTTCGGGTAGCTCTGGCATGTTGGCTTTTATCTCCTCTAACCACTGCGGAGGAATAACAAGGGGTAGTAGGTCTGGCTCTGGAAAGTATCTGTAGTCTTCCGCCTCTTCCTTTGTCCTCATGGGGTGTGTTAGACCTGTGGAGGGGTCAAAGGTGCGTGTCTCTTGCACTATTTTCTCTCCAGAAAGGAGGAGTTTTATCTGCCTTTCTATTTCGGACTCTATTGCCTTTTGGACAAAACGAAAGGAATTGACGTTCTTTATCTCCACCCTCGTGCCAAGCTCTTTTGAACCCTTCGGTCTTATGGAGATGTTTATATCACAACGAAGCTGTCCCTTTTCCATGTCCGCACGAGAGACTCCAGTGTATCTCATAATGTTTCTTAGCTTTTCAAGAAACTCCCTTGCCATTTGTGGAGAGTCTATGTCTGGCTCTGTCACTATTTCCATAAGAGGTGTGCCAGCCCTGTTTAGGTCCACATAGGTTTTTGAACCTTCATGGATGTTTTTACCCGCATCCTCCTCTATGTGTAGCCTTCTTATTCTTACCTTTTTGCCACCTACTTCAAGCCATCCATTGACCGCAATAGGTTCTTCATACTGAGATATCTGGTATCCCTTTGGAAGGTCTGGGTAAAAGTAGTTTTTCCTTGCAAAGACAGAACGCATGTTTATCTGGCAGTTAAGAGCAAGTCCAGCTCTTATGGCAAACTCCACAGCCCTTTTGTTTATAACGGGTAAACTCCCAGGCAGTCCAAGACATACAGGACAAACATTACTATTTGGCTCCGCACCAAACTCCACAGGACAGGAGCAGAAGAGCTTGGTTTTTGTATCCATCTGCACGTGTATCTCAAGACCTATAACTGGCTCAAACTCCATGCTTATAATTGTAGCATGGTGAGGAAAATTCTTGTAGCAACCACAAACTTGGGAAAAAGGAGAGAAATTCTCTCCATACTCAAGGAATACGAGGTTGAGGTTTTATTCCCAGAGGAAGACCTAAAAGTAGAAGAGGGAAGCTGTAGCTTTTTAGAGAACGCTTATCTGAAGGCAAAGGCATACTACGAGGTTTACAAAATACCAACCCTTGCAGAGGATTCTGGACTTGTAGTTCCAAGCCTTGATGGGTATCCGGGCGTCTATTCCAGCAGGTTTTATAACTTAGAATGGGGAGGAAGGGAAGAGCCAAAAGAGGGCAAAGACAAGGCAAATATAAACAAACTTCTAAGGCTTATGGAAGGCAAGCAGGACAGAAGGGCATACTATGTAGCCTTTGCGGTGCTTTTTTTAGAAGATGGTGGTCTTTGGTCAGAAGGGCGATGCTATGGCACCATACTCCAAGAGCCAGTTGGAGAAGGAGGCTTTGGCTACGACCCAATCTTTCAGCCAGAAGGTTTCCAAAAGAGCATGGCACAATTAAGCATGGAAGAGAAAAACCTCATATCCCACAGAGGCAAAGCCCTCAGAAGGATAATGCAAATGCTAAAATAGAAGTTCCATGAAGATAGCCTTTATATCCACAAAAAATGCAGTCAGGAGCATAATGGCAGAGGCGGTTGCAAGAAAGCTATCAAAGCTCGCCCTTTTGTCTTTGGAGATATACTCTGCAGGTGTAGAGCCTGCCAAAAGAGTGCCAGAAGAGGTTATAGCTCTCCTAAAGGAAAAGGGTTATCCCACAGAAAAGCTCTACCCCAAACCTGTAGAAAAAATACCCTACGACCAAGTGGATGTGCTTATAACCCTCTCATCAGAGGCAAGAGACAGGTGTCCCTATTCAGAAAGGCATATGAGAAGGGAGCACTGGGTTTTAGAAGAAGCATCAAGCATGACAAAAGAAGAGCTCTCAAAACTCTTAGAACAGTTGGAAAGTCTCATAAAAAACCTCTTTAAGATAAGCTAATCTTTTGCCTGCTATAAGAAAGTTTTATAATTTTAAAGCGTAATGATAGACATTAGCAAGCTCAAGACCTTTGTGGCAGTTGCAGACCTTGGAAGTTTTTCAAAGGCTTCGGAGATACTATACATAACCCAGCCTGCGGTTACCCAGCAGATAAAAGCCCTTGAAAGGATAGTGGGTGCAAAGCTCTTTCAAAGACATGGTGGTAGGATAGTGCTAACAGATGAAGGGAAGAGAATATACGAAATTGCCAAGAGTCTCCTCTCTAACTACGAAAACCTCATGGAGGAAATGGCAAAGATAAAGAAGGACTTCAAAGATACACTCCTTTTGGGCATAAGCACCACCCTAAGTGAATACAAGATTCCAGAGCTCCTTGTGGAGTTTCACAGAGAGCTTCCTAACATCTCCATAAGGGTGCTTGTGGATAACTCGCAACACATAGAGGAGGGTCTATCATCCGGGGTGCTTAACATAGGAGTAATAGAGAGGGAGCCATCGGAAAAATTTAGCTCCATAAAGTGGTTCATGGATGAAATAGTCTTCTTTACTCATCCTTCCCATCCTTTTGCCAAGAAGGGAGAGATAGAACCTGAGGAGCTCTACGGGGTAGACCTCATCTTTAGAGAGGTTAGCTCTGGCACAAGAAAGGTGGTTAAGGAGGAGTTGGAAAGGCTTGGCATAATTTTTGAAAAGCTTAACATAAGAATAGAGATAAACTGCGGAAGGTCAATTCTAAGTATGGTAAAGAGTGGCTATGGCTGTAGTTTCCTCTCAAAGGGCTTAGTTGAAAAGGCAATAGAAGAGGGTAGTGTTGTTCCTGTGAGGATAAAAGGTTTTAACGCTGTAAGATGGTATTACATAATCTATCCAGAGCATGAAAAGCTTACCTTCTTGGCAAGCAAGTTTATGAAATTTTTACTTTCTAAGGCAAGCTCCGAACTAATGGCTGGATGAGAAAGGGTGTAATTTTTGACGTGGATGGAGTCATAGTGGATGTAAGTCAATCGTATCACTATGCTATAAAGCACACTGCGGAGTATTTCCTCAAAAAAGAAGTTCCTATAGAGGAAGTAAGGAGGATAAAGTTCTCCAAAGGCATAAACAATGATTGGCTTGCAACCTTTGAAGTGATAAAGCAGTATGGAGGAACTGCGGATTTTGAGGAGCTTGTAAGGGTTTTCAATGACTTGTATAGGACTTTGAGAGATAAAGAAAGGTTAATACTTGAAAGGGAGTTTTTCATGAGACTTAGGGAGATGGGATGCTCTCTTGGTATAGTCACGGGAAGACCAAGAGAAGACCTTTTGTATCTTTTTGAAAAGCATGGACTTTCAGATTGCTTTGACTTTGTGGTAGATGAGGACACCATAGAAAATGAAGAGCTTAGAAAACCCCATCCTTACGCTTTACACCTATGTGTAGAAGGTCTTGGTATAGATAGGGGTGTTTATGTGGGTGATAGCCTTGCGGATTGGCAAATGCTAAAGGATTACAGAAAAATCTATGACAAGCCTCTTGAATACATTCATGTAGGCGATAATGTTGCATTAGAAGGTGTTAGGTATATACCAAAGCATGGACAAACATCACTTTTACAGGCTTTGATACAAATCTTAGATCTTGGCACTGGCTAAAGTATCCGCAATATTCGCGATTAATCCACGGTTAATCTTTGGAATCTATTCTATAACTATCAAAACTTTTTAGGAAGTGCTAACATGAGGAAGGCATTAGCTATCCTTACAGCCTTAGGCACAGCGGGGGCAGTTGCCCTTGCACAGCCACCACACATGGGCAAAAAGGAGCATAAGCTCTGGTGCCAGCAAAACTGGGACAGGTGCAAGCAGTTTAGGGAAGAAGCTCTTAAGATAAGGGAAAGAAACATACAGAGAGAACGGGAATGCTTGCAAAAGGCAAAGGACTTTTGGGCTTTTGAGGAATGCAAGGCTCAGGTAAAGGTGCAGGGTAAAAGGGAGATGTCTGAACTTAGGCAGAGGTTTATGGAGGGT
>JBBKAW010000083.1 GCA_037722135.1 Aquificaceae bacterium | reverse complement strand
GGTGCAAGGAGCTTTTCCATTTAGTTTCTCTCTTCGTAGGGTCTACAGCCAAGGGTGTTTATAAAGAAAGTTTTTCCATCCCTTGTGGTGCATTTATAAACTTGATAGGCTGGGCAGTCCTCTGCAGGAGTGATAAGAAGTTTTCCATCCTTTACCTCTATATGACACTTTCCACATACCGCTGGTATAAGAGAGTTTTTTCCGAGCACTGGCTCGCAGGAGGTTATGTAGCCATTCGTGGAAAAGGCACAGCTTCCCAAGGCTAAAAGAAGGCTCAAAAGCCACATAAGGCTATTTTACCAAAAAAGCCCCCGGAGAGGGGGTGAGGCACGAGCCTCAGAACAGGAAGCCTACCTCCAGTCCCAGCCTTGTTTGATTCTTTTTACCGTTGGTGGTAAAGGGTTTGTCCGCTTTTACATAAGATACCTCTGCTCTTACCATAAGAGGACCCGCCTTGTAAGCAGGAGTAATCGTAAAAGTCCAGCCTTTGTTCCCATCTCCAAGACCCACAAGGTCTGTGCCTCCAGTATCTGAGTTGTCCCTGAAGTATTCTACTCTACCAGAGAGTTTTATAGCTTTTAGTTCATAAGATAGGTGCAAAGCTCCTCCACTTGCCTTTGCCTTTGTGGGCACTCCTGCTTTTGAGCTTTTTTGAGCTTCCACATACATAAAGTCTGCACCGAAGGATAGATTTTCAAAGGTGTAGCTTGCCACTATGTTGTATTCCCTTTTATTTGTGGGAAAAGCGGTATCATTTGGTTTGGAGTCCTTGTCTGGAATTAGAAAGTTAAAAGATAGGGAAGCATCCTTTATAGGCGTTATGCCTATACTTCCTTCAAAGGCTACCTTTGGGTCAGTGGTGCTAAGGGTATAATAGTTGCCAGGCGACGCATTTTATCTCCTCCTTTGCCCCACCCAAAAGGGGCGGGGCGGTTTTTTACTTAGATGTCAAAGTAAAGCTCAAACTCCTTAGGATGGGGTATGAACCTTAGCTCGTCAATTTCCTTCTTCTTGGAGCTTATCCATGTCTCTATAAGCTCCTCCGTAAACACCCCACCCTTTAGGAGAAACTCGTAGTCGTTTTCAAGAGCCTTGAGGGATTCTTCCAGTGAGCCGGGTAGCTGTGGTATGTCTTTTAGCTCCTCTGGTGGTAGGGAGTATATGTCCTTGTCAAAGGGCTCTCCGGGGTGTATGCGGTTTTCTATACCGTCTATTGCTGCCATGAGTATGGCGGAAAAGGCAAGATAAGGGTTGCAAGTGGCGTCTGGGAAGCGAATTTCTATTCTCTTCGCCTTTGGTGATGCGGAATACATGGGTATCCTTATGGCAGCAGACCTGTTTCTTGCGGAATAGGCGAGCCTTACGGGGGCTTCAAAGCCTGGCACAAGCCTGTGGTAGGAATTTATAGTGGGGTTCGTAAAAGCGGTAAGGGCAGGTCCATGCTTGAGGATGCCACCTATTGCATATAGGGCTAATTCAGAAAGACCTGCATACTCAGAACCTGCAAAGAGGTTTTGACCTTCCTTCCATATAGAGAAGTGGGTGTGCATACCCGAGCCATTATCGTTAGGTAAAACCTTCGGCATAAAGGTGGCAAACTTTCCATACTTGTGGGCAACCATACGCACTACATACTTGTAAAGGAATAGTTTGTCTGCCTGATTTACCAAAGAGTCATAACGAATGTCTATCTCTCCTTGACCTGCGGTGGCAACCTCGTGGTGGTGAAGCTCTACCACTATGCCAAGCTGGGACATTATAGAGACCATTTCGTTCCTTAGCTCGTGTGTTTTATCCAAAGGTGGCACTGGGAAGTATCCCCTTTTGTGTGGTATTTTGTAGCCAGAAGAGGTTATTTCTCTGTTCCACCATCCTTCCTCTGAGTCTATCCTCCAAAAGGCATAATTGGCAGAAGTTCCAAACTCCACAGAGTCAAAGATGAAAAACTCCGCCTCTGGTCCAAAGTATGCGGTATCTCCTATACCTGTCTGTTTTAGGTATTGCTCTGCCTTTTGAGCAATATAGCGAGTATCCCTACCATACCTCTCTCTTGTTATAGGGTCATAGATATCGCATATCATCACCAAAGTCTTTGGCTCCATAAAGGGGTCAATAAAGGCGGTAGTAGGGTCTGGGATAGCTATCATATCGGACTCGTTGATAGACTGCCATCCCCTTATGGATGAACCGTCAAAGCCTCTACCTTCCTCAAAGGTATCCAAAGACAGCTCATAGGCTGGGATGGTAAGATGTTGCCACTGACCAAAGAGGTCAGAAAACCTTAGGTCCACATACTGGACCCCTTCCTGCTCGATGAGGCTTAGCACCTCAGCCGGTGAATACTTGGGCATGTTTAAACCTCCTTTATAAAGTTTCTAAATTGCCTGTTCTCCTCTTTCACCCGTCCTAATCCTTATCACGTCCTCAACGGGTATTATGAATATCTTTCCATCTCCCACCCTACCTGTTTGGGCGGTTTTCATTATAGTCTCCACCACCTTTTCCACGTCCTCATCCCTCACTATCACCTCAATCTTAACCTTGGGCAGAAAGTCAATGACATACTCTGTGCCACGGTATATCTCCGTGTGTCCCTTTTGTTGACCAAAGCCACGAACCTCTGTAACCGTCATACCGCCTATGCCTATCTCCACAAGGGCATCCTTGACCTCGTCCAGTTTAAAGGGCTTGATTATGGCTTCCACCTTTTTCATGCTTTAACCTCCTGTGAGTTATTTTGCAAAAAACATGCCAACCACAAGGAGCTGGCTAAGGGTTAATTTTACTACCTTTTAGAGGGGTGAGCCTTGAGAAGTTATGTAAAATTGTTTACAAAATTGTAAAATTGTTCACTCACCTTTGGCACAGCTTTTCAGCTCTACCGTTGCATGGGCTATCTCTTCAAAGCGGGATATTATCCTATGGTAATGTTCAAGGTCGTAGTTTTCAGAGGTTTCAATCCCCACTATGCAGGCGTATT
>JBBKAW010000082.1 GCA_037722135.1 Aquificaceae bacterium | reverse complement strand
GCTTGAAGAAGGGCAGAAAAGGCTTGAAGAAGGGCAAAGCAGATTAGAGAAAGATGTGGCTATACTTAAAAACAAGGTAAGTAAATTGGAGGTAGACGTAGCAAAGCTGAAAGGAGATAACCTTGAAAGAAAAGTCAGAGAACGTGCACCTGCATACTTTGGAAGGTATTTTAGAAGGGTAAAGGCGGTCCCTATAGAGGAGTGGTCAGAGAAATTGGAAGATGCTCTGGATGGTGGGCTCATAAGTGAGGAAGAAAGGAAAGACGCACTAAACCTTGATGCATTAATAAGGGTAAAGTCTGAAGATGGTAGAAACCTTCTTCTTGCAGTGGAAGTATCCCACACACTTGAGGACAAGGATGCAGATAGGGCTCTTAGAAGGGCTAATGTTATTGCAAGGGTATATGGCATAGAGACCATTCCTGTGGTAATTGGAGCATATGTTCCAGAAGGCTTGCAGGACAGACATCCAAAGGTGCTTGTAGTTCAGGTCTCAGATGATAACTAAAAAAACCGTAGGAGAGGTCTTTTCCTCTGTAAGCAAGAAATATGACTTTTTCCTAAACCTCATAACCTTCAGAAGAATAGACCATTGGCAAAGAGACCTGTTGAATATGCTAAGTCCAGAGGGCAACAGGCTTGATGTTGGCACTGGCACGGGCGAAGTTCTTTTAAAGTCTCAAAACAAGGGCATGAGGGTAGGAATGGACCTGTCCCTTGAGATGCTAAAGCTGGCAAAGTCCAAGTGTAAGGTTTGTAAGTTTGTGGTGGCGGACGCAGAGAATATGCCTTTTAAAGACTCTTCCTTTGGCTCTATAACTCTATCCCTCGTATACAGGCATCTTTTAGATAGAAAAGCCTTTTTAAGAGAAGCCTACAGGATTTTGGAAAAGCACGGACAAATTGCTATGCTTGACATAAACCGCTTTAGTTTAACGCCTATTCTTATATTCCTCATGAAGTATCCACTAAAGCCTTTGGGACTTCTCCTCTTTGGCAGAGAAAAGTGGGACTTTTTTATCCACTCTTTGGAAAACTCCTTGAGTATTGAGGAAGTGAAAAAGGAGTTTGAGGAGGAGGGCTTTGAGGTTTTGGAAGTCCAGAAAAGGCTTTTTGGACTTGTCTACCTTATCCTTTCCAGAAAGAGGTGAGCTTTTACAGTTTTTGCTTTTTCTTTTCCTTTTAGCCTTTAGCCTTTGGAGGGTAGAGAGGGAAAACAGGTATCTTTGGTTTGAGGATGAGGGTATTGTTTGGCTAAGGCTTGAGGGAGTGCCAATAGAAACAGATAGGGGCTTGAGGTTTAGGGCAAAGGTAGTGGGTGGAGACCTTCCAGAGCTATACGGTAGGACTGCCTTTGTAAACATATACGGTCTTAAAGACCTTCCAACAGAGTCCTTTAGCCTTTATGGAAAGGTAAGGGCAGAAGGCTCAAGGCTTTTTATCAGCGGTAGCTATAGGGATATAGAGGATTTCCTTTCCGAAAAGACTTTGAGAAAATCCTACATAAACCGTATTCAAGAAAGAATACAAGACCCGCAAGTGAAAGCCTTTGTGCTTACATACCTTCTTGGTGAAGCCCGTGAGGGTCTTCCTCAAGACCTTCAGTATTACTTTACCAAAACGGGTCTTATTCACCTTCTTGTAATATCTGGCTTTCATGTGGGAATGGTCTTTCTCCTTCTTAGGTATCTCCTACCCTATCCTTACGGTTTGCTTTTGGGTGTTGTGGGTGTGAGCCTTTATGTGCTTTTGCTTGTTCCTAAGGAAGCTCCAGTTCTTAGGGCATGGCTTATGCTTTTGCTTTGGGTCTTAGTGAGGCTTTCTGAAGGTAGACCAAACTCTCTTGGCATACTGCTCTTTTCTGGTTCTCTCTTGCTTTTGTATAGACCTGAGTTTTCCCAGTCCTTTTCCTTCTGGCTTTCCTTCTTTGCGGTCCTATACATAATTCTTGGTCTTAGGCTTTTGCCTTCGGAAGGCTCATGGGTATACAGAAACTTGGGACTACCCTTTGGAGTTTCTCTTTTTGCCTTTCTTGGAGTGTCTCCTCTATTGCTTTCCTTTACCCATACAAGTCTTGGCAGTGTGCTTTTTAGTCCCCTTGTGGGCTATATGCTACTTCCCTTTACCGCCTACGGAGTTTTGGAGCTTATCACCTTCTTTAGCCTTCCCACCCTTCCTTTGGAGCTTATGGGTAAGGCTGTCATACAGGTAGTGGAACTGCTTTCAGTTTTTGACTTGAGGGTAGGTTTTGACCTGTCTGTAAAGAGCTCCTTTGCAATAAGCACTCTTGGAGCTTTTCTGCTATACCTTTTATCCCTTGTGTTTACCTCTTCAAGGCATAAAGCACCTTCTCCATAAGGCTATAGGCTACCTCTAACTCTCTAAATATCTCTTCCGCAAGCTCTTCATCGTAGGTGTGCGGTTAGGTTTCTCAAGTCCACAAGCCTAAAAAGCCCTATTCCTTCTTCTTCTGAAAAAGCCTCTCCAGACATGCTTAAATATTCTCTTAGGCACATCCTTGGCGAATTGCATACAATACCATGAACCTCATAAAGGTAAAACTTCACACACTTCCAAAGAAGCTCATAGGTAAACTCAAACCTTTGAATTGCACAGTCTCTAAAAAACTCATACAGCTCTGAACCTCTCTCATCCCTTGCCTTCAAAAGGGCACTTTTGAGCCTTCTCATAGCCTTCTCAAAAGCCTCAAGAGCATCCCTTAGCCTACCCATACAACCGCCTCTTTGAGAATCTTCTCTCTAAATTCCTTGTTTACCTTTGAGAGCTCCACAAGGTCTACCTTGTATGGAAGCCAAGACTCTTCCAAAAGCTCTGATATATAGGTAAGGTCTCTGGAGAGGTCTTCTGAGCTTTCAAAGGCAAGGTCTACGTCAGAAAACGCTCTGTTGTCCTTTCTTGCCCTTGAGCCAAAAAGGTATACCTTGACCTTTCTGTCTTTGAAATATTCCCTTAAGAAACTTCTTAGCTCCTCAAGGTTTTTGAGCTTGTTTGGAAGTGCATACACAGACCAATTATAAAACAAAAAAGCCCCGCACAAGGCGGGGCTAAG
>JBBKAW010000081.1 GCA_037722135.1 Aquificaceae bacterium | reverse complement strand
TTGGGGCTAACGTATAATATTAATAGGCGGGAAAGACAGATAGAGAGCTTGCTCATGATAAATGATCCAACTACTAAACCATGTCTGAAAGCAGGATAGAAAAAGCAATAAAGCTCATAAAAGACTTATCGCAAGAAGACTATAAGCGTCTCAAAAGGAGTCTTGGTGTTGGTATGTATCTCTTTAACCTTCTAAAGGACAGCCTTGAGCTATCGTATCTTGAAGTGTTAAAGGATTTTGACAGGCTTCCTCTTGAGAAGAAAAAGGCTATCCTAAGGAGTATTGAAGAAAGGCTAAAGCATCCTTTACCTGCTCTTGAGGTGGACTTTTCTCAGGTAGAGAAAAAGCCGATAGAAGCCTTTTTTAAACCCGTGGACAAGTTAAAGATACTTGACGAAAAAGAAAAGAAGACACTTAAAGCCCTTGGAATAAAAGACCTTTATTCCGCCCTTTGGTTTGCCCCTTTGAGATACGAAGACAGAAGGTTGGTGCACACGGTAAAGACCGCAAGGCAAGGACAGAAAGTAGCCCTAAAGGTTAAAGTAGTTGCCCTTGGCTACAACCTTCAAGAAAAGTATCCCGCTTGGGTCTTATGTGAAGACAGCACAGGAACCTTATACTTAAGGTTTCGCTACAAGGACCAAAGAGCTCTCTATAGATTTAGGAAAGGTCAAGAGCTTATAGTCTACGGAAAAGTGAAGGAGTTTGCAGGAGAGAAGTATATGGTTCATCCTGAGTTTTTAAAAGAGACAGAGGTTGGAAGTGTTTTACCCTTTTACTACATACGAGTGGATGGAGAGCTAAAAAGCATATCTACAAAGAAAAGGCATGAGAGAATAAGGAGCATTCTTTACAAACTTTCCGAAACCGCAAAGTATATACCTGAATATCTTCCCGAGTGGGTCTTAAGAGAAAGAAACCTTCCACCTATTGGAGAAAGCCTATACTTTTTACATAGACCAGTGGGGTTTTCCGAGGAAGACCTAAACAGCTTTTCCACGCCCTTTCAAAGAAGGCTCATATACGAGGAGCTTTTCCTGTTTCAGCTTTCTTTACATCTTATAAAGTCTCAGGTAAAAAGCCAGCCTGCCATAGCCCTCAAAGAACCAGAGAAGCATATTGAGGAATTTTTAGCTTCCTTACCCTTTAAGCTCACCCAGGCTCAAATTAAGGCTATAAGGGAAATACTGGCGGACATAAAGGAAAACAGACCTATGAATAGGCTTTTGCAGGGTGATGTGGGAAGTGGAAAGACGGTTGTGGCTATGGCTATAGCTTACGCCTTTGCAAAGGAAGGCTATCAGAGTGCCATAATGGTCCCTACAGAGATATTGGCACTTCAGCATTATGAAAACTTCAGAAAGTTTCTTGAGCCTCTTGGTGTTCATGTGGGTCTTTTGACTGGGTCTGTAAAGGGTTCTAAGAGAAAAAGCGTGCTTTTCCATACAAAAAGAGGAAACATAAAGGTGCTTATAGGCACTCATGCCTTAATTCAAGAAGGCGTGGAGTTTCATAGGCTTGCCTTCGTGGTGGTGGACGAACAGCACCGCTTTGGTGTCATGCAGAGGAAACTTCTTTTGGAAAAGGGTAAAGGCTATTATCCTCACAGCCTTGTAATGAGTGCCACGCCTATACCAAGAACCCTTGCCCTTTCCTTGTATGGAGACCTTGACCTCTCAGTAATAGACCAACTGCCTTCTGGTAGAAAACCTGTTATCACGAAACTCCTTTTTGATTCGGAGTTTGAGAAGGTATTACAAGCTGTTAAAGAAGAGCTTTCTAAGGGGAACAAAGTCTATGTTATCTATCCTCTTATTGAGGAGTCTGAGACCTTAGCCTTGAAATCCGCAGTAAAGGAATATGAAAGGTGGAAAAGCCTTTTTCCAGACAGGGAAGTGCTTTTGCTTCATGGAAAGCTAAAGGATGAGGAAAAGAGAGAGGTTATGGAAAGGTTCAAAAGCACTGGTGATATACTTGTGGCTACCACTGTGGTAGAAGTGGGTGTGGATGTGCCATCCGCAACCCTTATGGTTATAGAGTCCGCACATCGCTTTGGTCTCTCTCAACTTCATCAGCTTAGAGGAAGGGTAGGAAGGTCAGACAAGCAGGCTTATTGTTACCTTGTTGTGCCAGATGAGCTAAAGAAGGACCAAGATGCTATGAAAAGGTTAAGGGTTGTGGTAAGGTCTAATAACGGCTTTGAGATTGCAGAAGAAGACCTAAAGCTAAGAGGTCCTGGGGAGTTATTGGGTGTTTCTCAGTCGGGATACTTTGGCTTTATGACCGCAAACCTTGCCAGAGCTCAAGATAGGGCTATGCTTGAGCTTGCAAGGGAAGACGCAAAGAAAACTCTTGAAGAAGACCCAAACCTTGAGAAATACATGGACTTGAGAAAGGTTTTAATTTATAGATACGGTGATAAAATGGGTCTTGCTTATATGGCATGAAAGGCTGGGGTGCAGGAGAGAAATCTAAGTCCGAAGTAAAACCTCCATAAACGAAAACGGTAAGTGTAGACTTTAAGAGTATATTCACCGCTCTCTCGGAGAGTTTCTCTTATAGACCTTTGGTCAAAGACCTTATAAACTGTGCCATCCCTTAAAAGAAATATCAAAACCTTCCTTTCATAAAAGTTAGCACTTAGCACTGCAGGAGCTCTAAATCGGTCGCCTGGGAAGAAGAACCCAGCCCGCGAATAGACATATATCTGAGGATTTTTGTTTCCTGTGAAAGGTATAAAGTTTGTAGCCTCTTGAGGTTTGCATTGACTTGCATAGTAAAGGTTTTTCCTGTCTCTAAGTATAAAGCTGTAATTAGGTATATCTAACTTCCACAAGGAGATGACTATTGGCATGTCTGATGCCAAAGGTTTGCAGGAGCTTAGATTAATGAGAGAATAGGGGTCTGAAGGTTTTTCAAAAAGAATGGTCTTGGGTATGTATTCAAAAAGAAGGTATAAAAACCATTTGTTAAGTCCAATATCTCTGTATCCTTTTACCTTTTCCTCCTCCATGTGGCAGGCTAAGGCATTTCTCTTTTCTAACTCTTCTTGAAGTTTCCTAGGGTTTCCCAAAGGACTGTTATATACGCTTTTAGTGTTTATAACACAGGCACATTGTTTCTGAAAGGGTATAGGCACCGGAGAGGGAACGGAATAGTTTACATGGTCAACATAGACATAGGGTAGGGAATGGTAAAGCACAAATCCGACCAAGTATACACTCACCAAAAACCTAATAACTCCCTGGCACCTCTTCCTCCACCTTTTTAAGATTTTTGAGCTTGTATATGTAAAACCTCCTTATTTCCCTACCTCTCCAAAAGATGGGAAGTTCTGCCTCTTCTATTATACCCTCACTTGCGGATAGGACTCTTGGGTTTATGGGTACATAATCCACAAAGATGGCGTCGCCTTCATAGTCCTTTTCCCAAAGGTCATACTGGTTCATCCTTCTCCCAAGGTTTATGCAATAAGTTCTTGGGTTTCCTCTTACGTAAAAGGCGAGCTCCGCACTAATTTGATAGTGGGGGCTTATGATACTCTCCTGTGCTGTTCTCATTTCTGAAACCACTTCTCCCAGCTGAGACCAACCTATGCCTACCTTTGTGGGGTCTCTGTGAGGCGGGAGAAGCCCTCCAAGTCCAACCTTATCAAGAAGAGGAGTAAAGTGCAAAAATACAAACAAAAATCCTGCCAGAAGATAAGAGGGCAAAAGTAGCCTGCTTTTTGAAAGATATAGGCTCACCAAAACAAAAGCGGAAAAGTAAGAAAACCCAGCCCAGTTGGCTTCTACCCTTTTGAAAAGAGAAAGCACCGCAAAGAAGAGAAAGGGTATGAGGGAGAAAAAGACAAAGAAGGCGGTTTTTTCCTCCTTTATGTTCTTAAACCAGAGGTATGGCAAAAGTAAAAAGGGAATGATTGAAAGCAAAAGAGTCTGACCTGCAAGAAACTCAAGGAAAGAGCCAAAGTTTAAAAGGCTTGCGGACTTGCTGGCAAGGGTGGAAACATGTTTGAAGGAGACAAAGTCATGCTTATAGTTCCAATACAAAACAGGCAAGGATAAAAGAAAGGCGGGAATTAGACTAAGATAAGGCTTGTAGTCTTTAAGCAGGCTTCTTTTAAAGAAGATGCCATATAAAAGTGCACAGGGAAGAAGAAAAACCGCTGGATACTTACTCAAAAAGGCAAGACCACCCAAAAATCCCGCCAAAAGCCAGAGCCAAAGAAGGTTTTTCTCAAAAGCAAAAAACAGCACCATAAGGCTCAAAGACCAAAAGAAGATAAAAGGCGCATCTGTGGTCATTAGCAAAGAGTTTATGCCAAAGCCTATGGTTATCTGTGGCAAGGTAGAGGCTATTATGGCAGACCTCTCGTCAAAAACTTTTTTTACAAAAAGGTAAGTAAGCAAAGAAAGTAGAAAGGAAAAGACTATGGGTGTTATCCTTACCGCAAGCTCTGAAACACCAAAGATTTCTCTTGTCAAAAAGTTCAAATAGGCAACCATAGGTGGTTTTGAATAGTAGCTAAGGTCTAAGTGCCTTGACCAATCCCAGTATTGGGCTTCCTCCGGTGTAAGGTCAAGGGGATAATAAACCACATAAAGGACTCTGAAAAGCAGTAAAAACAGATTAAAGGCTACAACTACTATCACGACTTAAAGCTGTATTCCTTACCCTCTATAAGCCTCGCAAGATTATCCTTGTGCCTGTATAGGATAAGGAGAAACATGAGGAGTGCCATGAAGAATATTTTGAAGGGGTGATCTGAGAAAAGAAGGAGCAAAACCGCAAGAGCGGAAGCAGAAAGAGAAGCAACAGAAACTATACCTTTCCACCTAAATATAAGCCCCCAGAAGGCTATAGAAAGAACCGCAATTAGTGGAGAGACCGCAGTAAGAGTGCCAAAGGCGGTAGCCACACCCTTTCCACCTTTGAAGTTGTGAAAAACCGGATACGTATGCCCCAAAAGGCTTGCAAGACCTACAAAAAAGGCAGTCCAGCTATCAAGTCCAAAGTAGAGCCTTGCAAGAAGCATAGGAATTAGACCTTTGGAAAAGTCAAGCAGAAAAACCAAAACAGCGTATTTTTTACCCAGTGCCCTTCCCACGTTGGTAGCACCCACATTTCCACTCCCCACAGACCTTATATCCACACCCTTTGCCTTTGCTATGTGCTCTCCAAAAAGCACTGAACCATACAGGTAGGCAAAGAGAACAAGAAGCACGCTATCCATGAAAACTATGATACCCTAAATTTATGCAGGTGATAGGTTATTTTATACTCCTGCTCCTTGCCCTCTACTTTCTTTTTATAAAGCCCTATCTTATGGCGAGGAACATAGAGATTAAGGTAGAGGGTATAAGACTTAGCTTTGAAAAGGGTCTAAGTTTTAAAAGCTTTCTTTTATATGTGCCTCTTAAGGAGAAAACCATCCACCTTTTTGTCAGCAATGGAGCCATAAGACCGTGGGACATTAAGGCTGGTGAGTTTAGCCTTATAGAGGTTTCCAAAGCTCCACCTTCTGACAAACCCTTTGACTATGACTTTGGACCTCTTGTAAAGTTCGCAAGTAGGTTAAACCTTAGAGTAGACAAGCTATATATTTCTACGAACCAAGTGCTTAACGGAGAGAGCCTTACGCTTTTTATACCAACAGTTGAGTCAAAGAAGGGTAAGATACATTCCACTGGATGGGCACAGGTTTACAGAATACATCACAAGGACGTAAACCATATTGAAGTTTTCCTAAAGCAAGCTCACATAGAAGGGAAAAATCTCATATTGGACCAAGCTCAAGTAAGAAGCGATTTATATAACCTTAGCTTGAGTGGTGTATGGAAAGGAAAAAAGGGAACATTTCAAGCGGAAGGATACATAGGACCTATTGAAAGGGAGAGTTTTTCTCTAACTAAGACTAACATAAAACTATCAGGAAGCCTAAGCTACACTCAAATAAGGGCAAGTTTTTCTGGTTATTCTCAACTGCTTGATATAAAAAATAGGAGAGAATTTAGGGGTCTGAGATTGGAAGGTGAATACCTATGGGAATGGAAGGGAAAAAACCAGCTCAAAGGGTTCATAACCGATGGCTCTACTAATGCGGAAGTTAACTACTCCCTAAGCGATGGAATTTTGCAGATGGTGCTTAGAGGTTTTCCAGTAGACCAGAGGCTTTTGGGCATAAATCAGAGCTTGTCCGCTGTAGCTAACGGACAGCTTGAGCTTGATTTGAAGAATAAAAGTTTAACCCTTTATGCTTATTCTCCTACCGCAAGATTTGAAAATCAAGAGGTAAGGGGTGTTAGCCTTAGGTTGTCTTTTAACTTTCAGGAAGTTCAAAGGGGGAATATTGAGTTTTCTGTATCTCAACCCTTCTTACTCTCCGTGGAAGGAAGTTTTTACCAAAGAGATTTTTCAGGGAATGTAAACCTTATAGGATACAAGCTAAAACAAGAGGGGGCTTCTGCGGTGGTTTCCTATAATGGGTCTCTTAGATTTCAGCGAGGTCAAGTCTTTAGTTATGGCAGAGGAAGGTTAGAAAGCCTATCTTTGAGAGATATAAACCTCGGAAATCCAAGTTATGACCTGCTCGTTGAAGGGGATACTTACAGGGTAAATCTAAGTGGAGAGGGCTATTCTCTCTCTGGTGGAGGCTCTCTAAAAGAGAAGGATTTTTCTGGCAGGTTAATACTTGAAGGTTTGAATCTCTTATATGCAGGGGTTAGCACGGAGTCTTTAAAGGGAAAAGTGGATTTAAAACTCAAAGAAAACAAACTGTGGAGTTCTGGAAGGCTTGAAGGTAGACTTCTGAGAGAAAAAGTATCTTCTTGGGCAGATGTGTTCTTTGAAATAGAGCAAGTAGGTGGAGGGTTAAGAGGAAACCTTAGGGGAAATCTTAGGGATATAAACATTTTTCAGTTTTCTTATTCAAAGGGTAGTTTTGAAGGGAAGTTAGATGGTCAAAAAATTTTCTTTTCTTTTGACCTTAAGGATGAGATAAAGGGTAGGGGCTACTATGACTTTAAGGAAGGTTCTTACACTCTTGAAGGCTCTTTAAAACACACACAGGGAGACCTTTATGTCCTTTCAGACTACCGTTTAAGGGGTAGGAATAAGGATATAAACCTTGAAGTTTTAGGAAGCGGTAAATATAAAAACTACGCTTTTCCAATTAACGCAAGATTGCAAGTAAGCGAAGAGGAGCTAAAAGCTTCAGTAAGGGGCTTTACCCTTAGAGAGGGTATTATAACCCTTAGAGTGCCTAACGTAAAGGTGTATGGAAGCATGGAAAGGGGTAGCATAGAGGTAGAGCCACTTACAGTTAGCATAGGGCAGGAAAGGCTATCAACCATAGAGTTTCAAAGGGGAGAGTATACCGCTAAAAGTGTTTCACTCAAGGGCAGGCTGTATGGCGTTCTTGATGGTTGGCTTGACCTCTCCTATGAAGACAGTTTAAGGCTTTCTTCTGAAGGGACAATAGACCTTAGCAGACTTTTTTCTGTGATAAGGAGTAGGGTTCTTGCGGACGCTGAGGGCAGGATATCTTATAAGCTATCTTATACAGACAGATTGACCTTGAAGGCGAGCTCTGAAAAGATAACCCTTAGGTCCAGATACCTTGCCATGCCACTCTCTGGCAAACTTGAGGTAAACTTTAAAGACAACAAACTCTCTGGCTCTGCAAGTCTAAGCGGGAATGAAAGAGCTTCTATTTTACTAAGTTTGCAAGGAGATGAAAAAAAGGCACAGCTTAGATTCGAGGCTACACAACTACCTATTCTCTACAGAAATGATGCCATAAGAGCCAATATGTTTGTTTCTGGAAAGGGACTTTTGAGCTCCGATTATAGGAGCTTAAATATAAAGGGTGAGTTTTATACCTCTGGAGTCCTCAATGTGCAAAGGGTCAACAGAGGGTCTGGAGCAAGTCCTGAAGACTACAAGAGGGTTAGTCTTGACCTATTTATTGCTTCTTCTGAACCTTTGAGAATTAATCTTCCAGAAGGATATGTTTATGCGGACTTATCTGCAAAGATAGGTGGCACTCTTTATGAGCCTAATTATACAGTGAACGCTTACCTTAAGGGGGGTGCTTTGAGATACTTTGAAAGGGAGTTCTATGTTAGAAGGGGCGAGCTAACTCTTACAAATAAGGACAGTCAGATGGACCTTACCATATTGACCCCTACACCAGACTACAGCATCATAATTGACCTTAAGGGAAACCCTCAATATCCAAAGGTGATAGTCAGGTCTGAGCCACCCAGAGATACAAGAGAAGTGCTCACCGCATTGGTCCTCGGTGGTGGAGAAGCGGAAGGACTAATACCAGTAGGCAGTGCCCTTATAAGCCAGATACCACAGATAAGTGGTCTCCTAAAGGGTGCAAACCGCGCAACAGGTCTTGATATAAGAGTCCAGATATCGCCATCTGTATCTCCTACAGGAGAGGTGGGACTTAATGCAACTATTTCCAAAGACCTAACTCCAAGAATAACAGTAGAACACAGGCAAAGCACTCTGAAAAACCCAAGGGAAACTTATACAGGCGGAGATGTAAAGCTCACTCCAAACACTTCTATAGGTGGTAGATACTACTCTGACAGAACTCAAGAGGTAAGAGTTAGGTTGAGAAGGAAGTTTGACTTTTGAGCCTTTTTAATCCAAAAAGGGCATAGTCTAACCAAGAAAGAAAAAGCATAAGCGTGCTAACCCATAGCATAAACTGAGAAGAATAACCTGCAATACACAGAAGAATAAAAAGGGATAGTGTAAGGGTAAAAGCCTTACCTAAAAACCTTGCGGAAGGAACCTTTCCATATCTGCTGGTAAGGACAAGCCCGCCTATAAGGAGAAACAAGTCTCTTGACAAAACAGCGTAGAGGAAGGCAGGAGGCAAAAGATTAAACCTAAAGGTGCATACAAAGAGTCCACACAGGACCATTACCTTGTCCGCCAAAGGGTCAAGCACCTTGCCAAGCTCTGTTTGAGCCTTTAACTTCCTTGCAAGGAAGCCATCCAGAGCGTCAGAGATAGCAAGTGGAAGAAAGATAAAAATTATGTAATCCTTTGGAGCAAAAAGAAGCGTCGGACTAAGTATTAGCCTAAGAAGGGATAAGAGGTTTGGGAGGTTAGTCAATAAGTAAGACCTCTCCATAAACTACACCCCTTTTCATATAGGGCATCCTCTCAAGGACCCTACCCATAGGGTCTATTATGCCAGTGTCTCCTGAGTTGTTTACCCAGAGCACATATTTGCCTGTCTCCAACGCCCTTACCCTCGCCCAAAGGTAGTGCTGGCTTACGCAGTCAGAATCCTTAAACCAGCCGTCATTGGTAAGGACTGCTATAAGGTTTGCCCTTTTAGAGAGCTCCATGACAAGACTATGGTAGGCTACTTCAAAACATATGGGTGTGGCTATCTTCATGGTTTTGTATTCTAAAGGCGTTAGGCTTTTACCTGGGACGTAGTCTATGCCACCTATGGCTGGAAAAATCTCTTTTAGAAAGCCAAAGGGAAAGGGTATGTATTCTCCTATTGGGAAGAGTTTTATCTTATCGTAGCTCTGGATAGCAATGCCGTCCTTTAAAAGGTAAGCGGAGTTGTAGGGTTTTAGACCTTCTCTTATGTCAATAAGACCTACAAGAATGGGTGTTTTCTGGCTGAGTAGCCTTAGCTCAAAGTTGTATTCATCGCTTTCCTCTGAGTAGAAAAAGTGAAAGGCGGATTCTGGAAGAACTATAAGGTCCACACCCTTCTTATTAGCCTCTTCTACCAGCTTGAGTATCTCTCTTGCATGTTTCCTAAAGGATTCCTTTTGGAGTTTGTCTTCCTGAGGCACTGCGGTTTGCACCAGTGCAACCCTTAAAGCTGGTGCTTTTTCCATTGCCTTTTCCTTTTCTCTGAGAGCAAAAAAGCCCATAAGTAGAAGAACAATCCACACAAAAACGGTTAGCCTTAGCTTTCTACGTAGGAGGAACAGTGCGGTGTATATCAAAAAAAGGCTCTGAATATAGACGTTTGCATACAGAAGGCTGTGTTTTACAATAGGAAGGTATACGGAGAGAGAGCCCACGATAAGCCAAGGAAAGCCTCCATAGGGAAAGTTTGAGCGGATTACCTCAAAGACCACATACAAAAGGGGTAAGAGCCATAAATTGCCTCCAAAGAGCCTTTTCCACAGCCAGAAGGGTAGGTAAAACTGGTAGAGGCTAAGAAATAGTGCAAATAGACTGAAAAGCCCGTAAGAAAGAAAAGGGTTAACGCCACCGTAGTCTATACTGGCGATGTTGGCACACCTCAAGGAGAGAAAAAAGAAAACAAAGCCGGAAAGAAGCCAGTAAAGTCCAGACCTTATATGAAGAAGGAGTATAAAAGCGGGAAGAAAAAAGAACCAAAGCTCATATTTAGAAAAAGGCAGGTATAACAGAAAACCTGTGAGAAAAGCCAGAGCTACTTGCCAGAGGATAGGCTTATTAAAACTATTCCACATACCACAAGAAGTATACCAAAGGCTCTGAGCCAGCTAAAGGGTTCACCAAGAAGTAGAAAGGCGATAAGCGCACCCCAGATGGGTGATGTGGAGGCTATAGGGGCTACCACCGATACCTCTCCACGCTTAACAGCCTCAAAGAAGAAGAAGAGTCCAAGAAAGCCTGACATTATGCCACCTGCTATTATGAGCATTACCTCTCTAAGCGGATAATTCAACTTCATTCCCGTAATAACTGTAATTACCAAGGCGAGCAAAAAGGCGGAAAGGTTATGAAAAACTAAGGCACTTATAGGATGCACCTCTCCTCTCAAACCAAGCTTAAAAAGCACTGGGGCTGTCCCCCACATAAAGCTTGCAAGAAGTGCAAAAATTATGCTTCTCATGTTTAGAATCCTCAAAAATCTTCTTGCATCTTGAGTTAACTTGGTATATCATTATAAACTGCTAAAAACTTTGTAAGGAGGGATTGACATGACTAAAGCTGAGCTTGTTTCAGCTATAGCCAAAGGGGCAGGCATTACTAAAAAGCAAGCTGATGCTGCCCTTAAATCCGCCATTCAAGCAGTCTCTGAGGCTCTTAAGAAGGGTGAAAGAGTCGCCATCCCGGGATTTGGGATATTCGTGGTTCGCACAAGGGCAGAAAGGAAAGGACGCAACCCAAGAACTGGTGCGGAGATAAAGATACCAGCCAGAAAGGTGGTCACCTTCAGACCTGCAAAGGAGCTCAGAGAGTCTGTAAAGTAACCTTTGGCGGGGCGTCTGCCCCGCTCCCTTCATGGAAAGGCTAATATGCACTGGTAAGGAGGGGGATTTTTTAGTTATAAGTGGTCAAGAGTTTAATCACCTTAAAGCTCTAAGGATTAAAAAAGGGGACAGGCTTGAGGTTTTTTGCGAAAATAGGTTATTCTTGAGTGTTCTCATGTCTATTGAAAAAGACTATGCCCTTTGCAAGCCTCTGGAAGAGTTAAGCATTCCTTTGCCAAAACCAGAGGTAAATCTATATCAGTGTGTGCCTTTAGAACTAAAACTTATGGAAGAAGTAATAGACAGGGCAAGCCAGACAGGAGCAAGCTTGCTCATACCTGTAGTTTGTAAAAGAGGTTTCCAAAAGTTGAGTATCCTTGAAGAGAAAATGGAAAGGTGGAAAAGGTTGAGTCTTGCTTCTTTTAAGCAGTGCAAGAGACCAAAACCTATGGAAATAGGTAGACCCATAAGGCTATTTGAGATACAAGCAAAGGAAGAAGTAGCTCTTGTGCTTGATAACTTCTCCGCAGAGGCTGATATAAAGAGCCTTGACCTGACTAAGAGAAGCTACGGTGTTCTGGTGGGTCCTGAGGGTGGTCTGTCTATTGAAGAGGTGGAGTCTCTAAAAAGCAAAGGTTTTAAGCCTCTTTTTCTAAAACCTTACATACTAAGGACTGAAATGGCAGGAGCTATAGCAACTGCCCTTATAATGAACCTTGCAGAGGGAAAGTGAGAGGATTATAATAAATTAAGTTAGGAGAGCGTAGCTCAGCTGGTAGAGCAGTGGACTGTGGATCCACGGGTCGCGGGTTCGAGTCCCGTCGCTCTCCCCATGTTATAATCCTTTAGATGGTCTTTGAGTGGGCTGAGTTTATTCAAAGGGTAAGGGACTTTTTCAAGGAAAGAGGTTATCTTGAGGTTCACACCCCTGTGCTTCTTGAGTTTCCCAATATTGACTTGAATGTAGAGCCTATAGGTCTCAAGGTTGTGGAGTGTGGTAAAGAGAAGATTCTGTGGCTTCAAACTTCCCCAGAGTTTTCCATGAAAAAACTGCTCTCAAAATACAGAAGGGACATATTCCAAGTGGCAAGGGTCTTTAGAAATAACGAGTGCGGAAGGCTTAACAAAATAGAATTTACCATGCTTGAGTGGTATAAGATTGGGGTGGACTACAGTTATCTCATAAGGGAGATAGCTGAATTGCTTGAGTTTTTGGGAATTTCAAAGGAATACAAGACAACAAGGCTTGAGCATGCCTTTGAGGAGTATGCGGGTGTGGTGCTTTCTGAGGATGAGGAGATATTCAAAAACAACCTACTTGCATATGGCTACGAATTTGACGACAAAGAAGACTGGGAAAGTCTCTTTTTCAGAATATATGTGGATGTGGAAAGAAATCTTGGCAAAGACAAACCTGAGTTTATAACCCATTTCCCTCAGAGGCTAAGCTCTTATGCAAAGGTGGTAGATGGTTATGCGGAGAGGTTTGAGCTATATATAAGGGGCATAGAGATAGCCAACGGCTGGACAGAAGAAACAAACCCCGAGGAGATAAGAAGAAGGATGGAAAACTTCGCAAAGGGTAGGGATTTACCCTTTGACGAGGAGCTTATCAGAGCTTACGAAGACTTTCCTCCCTGTGCGGGCTGTTCCATAGGACTTGAGAGACTTTTTATGGTTTATAAGGGACTTAATAGCCTTGATGAGATATACTTTTAAGCATGGCATACAGGTGCATGGTAATTTCCCTTGAGGGCAATGATAGAGAGATAACCGAAAAGCTCAACGAGGTTTTATCCACAATAGAGCAGGAAGGCGGTCAAGTGCTTGATGTGGAAACGAGCCTTGCAAGAGAGCATGGTATAGACGGTTTTGTGGTGTTATATACGATAAAATACAGGGCTCTCAGGGAGATAAGGGAGGAATGATTTTTAAGGTAAAAGCCAGACCCGGGTCAAAGGTAGAATATGTGAAAGAGGTAGAAAAAGACCTATACGAAGTTGCGGTCAAAGACCCACCAGAGGGGGGAAAAGCTAACGAAAGAATAAGAGAACTACTGGCAAAGCACTTTGGAGTTTCAAAGTCAAAGGTCAACTCCTAAGAGGCTCTACCTCAAGGCTTAAGGTTTTTGAGGTTATCAAAGATTAAAAAAATTGGCTAAATCCAAAGGGCTATGGAGTTCAAAATCTGGAACTTCTTCTTGAACTTTAACATAACCCCACAGGGCAAGACCCCTTTTTACACCTGCAAGCCTGCCTGCCTTTAGGTCCGCCTCTGTATCTCCCACTATGATAGCCTCTGAAGGCAAGGCACCAACATGTCTTAGGGCTTCCAGCACAGGCAAGGGTGAAGGCTTTTTCTCAGAAAGCGTGTCTCCCCCAATCACCACTGAAAAATACTCTGCCATACCAAGCTCCTGAAGGATGACCTTAGAAAGGCTTTCCATCTTATTAGTAACCACCGCAAGCTCTATACCCTTGCTTCTTGCTCTTTCAAGAACTTCCATTATGCCATCAAAGGGCTTTGTGTGAATAACAGGCTCTTTGAGATAATACTCTCTGAAAACTTTTAGAGCCTCTTCAAGGATGCCATCTTGGAAGAACCTTTTTAGAAGCTCTCTTGCACCGCCTCCCACCATGTATTTAACCTCTTGTATCTCAACCTGAGGTTTGTTAAAGTCCTTCAGAGTTTTGTTGAGATGTATGGCTATATCTCTGTAGGAGTCTATGAGCGTTCCGTCTAAGTCAAAGAGTATGGCTTTTAGATGCATTCTTCCGCCTTGAGGTAGTCCATATACTTGGTGTCTTTATATTTTCCCTCTTTTACAAACCTAATAGTGCAAGCAAGGGTTTTGGGTGGTTGGTAGCCTGGTATATGAAGCACTATATTGCCTTCCTTATCATAGAAGAAGAGTTGAGGGAAGGAGTTGACCTTTAGAGTTCTTACAAGCTCTTCTTCCGTGCTTATATGCTCTTGTCCTTTGAGGACATATCTTACTCTTGCATTGCTCTCATAAAGCACGCTGTAAACATCTATGTTCTCCAACTCCGAAGCCAGGACTGGGCTCTGAAGGTCTTTTCTTAGCTGTTTGCAGTAAATACAGCTCTCGCTCTCCACTATAAGCATAGCGTATTCATGCTTTGGCACTATGTCCTTTATCTCAGAGTTTGATACCGCTTGCTTTTGTTGGCAAGAAGCCAAGAACAAAAAGCAGAGTGCATATAGTAGCCTCCTCATAGTTTATAATTTTAGCCTACAGTGGAAACGTTTCAACTTTTGGAATATGTCTTTTTGTTCTTGCTTGGTGCAAGCCTGGGAAGCTTTTACAACGTGCTAATATATAGAATACCCAGAGGTATTTCTATTGTCTCTCCTCCCTCTCATTGCCCTCAATGTGGTCAAAGAATAAGATGGTATGACAACATTCCCATAGTTTCTTACCTTATCCTCAGAGGCAGGTGTAGACATTGTGGAGCAAAAATATCCATCAGATATCCTCTGGTGGAAGCCTTTACTGGCTTTTTGGCAGTTCTTTGCAGAGTAAGGTTTGAAGAGCCCTTTTTGAGCTTTGTTTTCTTTGTTTTCTTCTCCATGCTTCTTGTGGCAAGCCTTATAGACTGGGATACCTTTATACTTCCAGATACTTTCACGCTTGGTGGACTTGCCTTTGGGCTTGTGGTATCGGTTTTTAGACAAGACTTTAGCCTAAAGGAAAGCCTACTTGGTGCTTTTGTGGGTGGTGGTATCTTTCTACTTATATACCTCTACTACACAAAGCTCAGAAAGATAGAGGGGCTTGGCTTTGGAGATGTAAAGCTCATGGCTTTTATAGGTTCTGTGGCTGGTCTTTGGGGTGTTATATATGCGGTCTTTTTGGGGTCTTTGCTTGGTCTTTTGTATGCACTGCCTATAATATTGAAAAACAAAAGCTTGCAGTTTGCTCTTCCATACGGACCTTTTCTCTCTCTGGGTGTCTTTTTAGGGATTGTTTTGGACCTCAAGAGGTTCTTCTTCTAACCTCCAGCGGAAAAGCTCTCTGTATAGCTCTGAGTCTATTCTTCTTGCGGTATGTCTTTCTTTTGGCACATCTTCTATCTCCACAAAATACAGACAGTTGGTAACACACTTAGACACGCAAGAGGGTAAAAGTCCGGCATCTACTCTTTTGTAGCAATAATCACACTTTTCCACTTTCATGGTGGCAGGATTAAAGGCTATAGCTCCATAGGGACAGGCAATTATGCACGCCTTACAGCCTATGCACCTTAGCTCTTCCACATACACTATGCCATCCTCTCTTTTCCTCATGGCGGAGGTAGGACAGGCGTAAACGCAGGGTGCTGGCTCACAGTGAAAACAGTTCATAGGCAGAAAGAAGGCATCCGCCCTGTCTCCAATACCACTTACTCTGAAGACCTTCATGGGTCTTATGCCAAAGCTCTCAAGCCCCTTTTCCTGTTTACAGGCAACCTCACAGGAAAGACAGCCTATGCACCTGTCAAGGTCTATTAGCATTATGGGTCTTTTCATAGCATTTCCTGAATTTTTCTTTTGTATTCTCGGAGCTTTTCAAAGGTATCGTCTATCTCCGCATCTATTTCAAATATCTCCTTCTCCACCTCATCCACTTCCTTCTTCATATCCCTTATCTGCCTAATCCTGTCCGCAAGAGCTTCTATAGTCTGAAAAACCTCTTCTCCCAGTGTCTCCTTTATCCTCTCAAAGCTCTGAGGGTTGCTCTCGTATTCTTCCAAGAAGTATAGGGCGGTTTGAAAGTCAATGCCTACCTCTTCCTCAAATACCTCTTCAATCTCTCGTATCCTTTGCCTCATTTCTTGAACTCTCTTATACTGATAAAGGACTTTCATACGTCTTTGCCAGAGGCTCTCTTCCATATCAGAAAGTTCCTTCATGAACTTCTCTATACTCATGCATAAAATTATATGCATGAAAAGTCCTTTGGTAGGCATAATAATGGGTAGTCTTTCTGACTGGGAGTGGCTAAAGCCTGCTTACGAAGTCCTTGTGCAGTTTGAAGTCCCCTGCGAAGTGAGAGTTGTGTCCGCCCACAGAACGCCAGAAGCCATGTATGAATATGCAAAGACCGCAAGAGAAAGAGGCATAGAGGTAATAATAGCAGGTGCAGGAGGCTCCGCACATCTCCCGGGCATGACCGCCAGCATGACCACACTACCAGTGATAGGCGTCCCCGTGCCTTCTAAACACCTAAATGGTGTGGACTCCCTTTATTCCATAGTGCAGATGCCAGCAGGCATCCCCGTGGCAACCGTAGGCATAGGCAACGGCACAAACGCAGGACTTCTTGCAGTAAGGATACTCTCCATAAAATACCCAGAGCTTGAGAAAAAACTAAAAGACTATGAGGCATCCTTAAGGCAGAAGGTCCAAGAAATGAATGAAAAGCTAAAAGAAGAGCTCTCTTAGATAACTACCACTCTGTTTTTCCCTTGCTCTTTTGCTCGGTAAAGTGCTTCGTCCGCCCTTAAAATCATGCTATCTATAGTATCGCCTTCCCTGTAAGTGGTTGCTCCCAGAGATATGGTTATGCTCAAATCTTTACAGAAATTACAGTTTTCAACTGTCCGTCTTATCTTCTCCGCAGGTGCATAAGGCTCTAAGGTCATAGGAAGAAGCACCAAGAACTCCTCACCACCCCACCTTCCAAAGATATCACTTTTTCTTAGGACCTTTTTTACCGCCTTAACCACTTCTTTTAGAGCCTTGTCTCCCATAAGGTGTCCGTATGTATCATTTACGCGCTTGAAGTTATCTATGTCAAAGATTACCAAGGAAAAGGGTGTTTTGTATCTTTCCGCTTGATGTAAAAGACGCTCAAAATCGTGAATAAGTGCTCGTCTGTTAAATATACCAGTAAGCTGGTCTCTTGTGGCAAGTTTTATTAGGGTTCTTTCTCTTCTTACTTCCTCTGATATATCTACCAATGTTATCAAAGAAACATTCCTTCCTTTGAAATGGGCTACAGTTGAAGATAGGTTAACCCATTTTATTCTTCCACTCTTGGTAATAATTCTTAATCTGTAGCTGATATCGCCTGTGTATCCTTCTTTCCTTTTCTTCAAATTTTCATAAGCCTTTTCTCTATCTTTCCAAAATATGAGGCTTATGGGGTCTTCAAGGGCTAACAATTCTTCCCTGCTATATCCAAAGAGTTTTGTTACACTGTGGTTTACGTAAAGAACTCTGTTTTGCTCAAAATCATAGACCAGCACCGCATGAGGGTTTGACTCTGCGAGAATGTGGAAAAGCTCTTCCTGTTCATGTTTTTCCGTTATATCCAGCAAGTATCCAAAGTAGCCAATTATCTCATTCCTGTCGTCAAACAATGGCACGGTATAGTTTAGAACCCATATGTATTCTCCGTCTTTTCTTCTGAGCCTGTAGTCTTGATGTATCCAGAAGGGAGATTTCTTCTCTGTATGATACTTTACCTCTTGAGCTACCCTTTCCAAGTCCTCTGGATGTATAAGGTCTGCATACTTTATCCTTCCAGATATAAAGTCCTCTACGGTATACCCCAAAAGCTCAGACACATTAGGTGAGACAAACTCCACAGGAAAGTCCTCTGCCCTTTTCCATTGGAAAAAGACCACAGGACCCCCAGAAAGAAGAAACTCCGTCCTCTGACCACTGAGCTTTAGATTTTCCATAAGGTCAAAGAGGTCTATATGAAGCTCCACATAAAAACCCTTTTCCGGAAGGTAGTGAGCTAACACATAAAAATACCTTTCACCTTCTTGCGTTTTGTGAACATGTAGGACGCCAGACTTTTCTATTCCCAGCTCTTTTATGTTTCTAACTGGGCATGGGTGTCCCTCGTATTCATAACATGGTTTTGAAAAGGAATGAGAAAGCTCATAACAGGTTTCCGCCCTATTACCGTATACCTCTCTTGCCTTTTTGTTAGCAAAGATAACTCGGTGATTCTCATCCACTACCAAAATTGGCTCAGGTATAAGGTCAAGTGGGGAGTAGTCCATGAGCAAAACCCAATGTTATTATAAAGTTAGATACCTTCCACAAAAAGCATTTAAATATTCCCTATCCTTCATGCCCTTTGCCTTTACTTCAAGTCCACTTCAAAAGGGTCTTTGAAAGCTATATCTTTTCATATCCTTCACGATAGGCTCAGGCTTATCAATCCCCTATAGTTTGACTTGGTTATTATAACTCAAACTGTGCTATAATTGTATGCCTTAAGTATAAAAGGAGGTTTTAGCTATGAGCTTGCTTCAGAGAATTGAGGAGTTATATCTTCCGAAGAAAGAATATCCAGCTTTTAAGGTAGGTGATACGGTAAGAGTTTACTACAAAATAGTGGAAGGAGAAAAGGAAAGGATACAGCCCTTTGAAGGTGTGGTTATAAGGATAAAAGGCAGTGGTCCGAATAAGACCTTTACAGTAAGGAAGGAGTCCTATGGTGTAGGTATAGAAAGAATATTTCCTTACTATAGCCCTAACATAGAAAGGATTGAAGTGGTCAAATATGGAAAAGTTAGAAGGGCAAAGCTGTATTTCCTACGTAAGTATAGGGGTAAGGAGGCTATAGGTAAAATAAAGGAAATAAAACCTTGGGAACTTAAGAATAGAGCATGACAGAATACGAAAAAGCTTATTGGGAAAGGGGTCTTTTGGTGGCAGGTGTTGACGAAGCGGGAAGGGGTCCCTTGGCTGGACCTCTTGTTGCCTGCGCGGTCATACTTCCACCCTTTACAGAACCTTTTATAGACAAGGACTCAAAGGCTATGAGTGTAAAGGAGAGGGAGGAAACTTATGAGATTATAAGGGCAAAGGCTCTTGCCATAGGCACTGCGGTTGTGGATTCTGCTGTCATAGATAGGATTGGTATTATAAAGGCAAATCTGCTTGCCTTTAAAAGGGCTTTGGAAGACCTAAAGCATAAGTTTCACGTGGTTATAAGCGACTACCTGCCTGTGGAAGGTTATGAATGTATTCCTCTTGTGAAGGGTGATGAAAAGAGCCTTAGCTGTGCCTGTGCCAGCGTTGTGGCAAAGGTTCTCAGAGACAGAATAATGGAGCATTATCATAAACTCTACCCTCAGTATAACTTTTCAAAACATAAAGGCTACGCAACAAGGGAGCATATAAAAGCTATAAGACTTTACAGAGAAAGTCCAATACACAGGAAGAGCTTTTCTCCAATAAGACAGTTCAGCCTTTTTGAAGATTAATGCATATTCCTGTTCTTCTTGAGGAGTCCACAGACCTACTGTTAGGTAATGGAGGAAAACTTTATGTGGATTGCACCATAGGTCTTGGTGGGCATACGCGTAGGATATTGGAGAAAAACCCACAAGCCTTTGTGATAGGCATAGACAGAGACCCTTATGCACTTGAGATGGCACAGGAAAACCTCAAAGACTTTGAAGGTAGATATAGCCTTTATCATGCAAACTTTTCGGACCTTGACGAAGTCCTCAAAATGGAAGGACTTTTGCAGGTGGACGGTTTTCTCTTTGACCTTGGTGTCTCTATGCTACAGTTAAAGAGTCCAAGAGGCTTTTCCTTTCAAAGGGACGAGCCATTGGATATGAGGATGAACCCAGAGGACAGGTTGAGTGCCTACCAAGTGGTCAATAACTATTCGGAGAGGGATTTGGAAAGAATATTCAAAGAATACGGAGAAGAGCCTTATGCAAAAAGGATAGCAAGGGCGATAGTTTTGGCAAGAGCCAAAAAACCCATAGAAACTACCCTTGAGCTTGTGGAGATAATAACTTCCGTTTTACCTTACAAGGGTGGAAGGATACATCCTGCCACAAGGGTCTTTCAGGCTATAAGGATAGAGGTAAACGAAGAGCTAAAGAGCCTTGAGATAGCCCTGCGGAAGACCCTTGACTTTCTTAGGTCTGGAGGTAGAGTAGTGGTCATATCCTTTCATTCTCTTGAAGACAGGATAGTAAAGAACTTTATAAAAACATATCTTAAACCCTTGACAAAAAAACCGATAACGCCTACTATGGAAGAAGTAAAGAAAAACCCTGCAAGTAGAAGTGCAAAGTTGAGGGCAGGAGAAAAGCCATGAAATACCTAATCTGGGCTTTTTTGCTTCTTTTGTTGAATTTGTTATACTCCTCCTACAGCCTAAATGTGGCAAGAAATTATGCCAAAAAGGTCTCTGAGCTAAAGAGAGAAAAAGAAAGAAGTCTGACTCTAAAGGCTGAAATAGAGAAACACATAAACTACAAAACCGTTAAAAGCTACGCAAAATCTTCTGGGCTTAGTCCCATAGATTGGAGCAGGATAAAGGTGGTTAAGAGCTCTACTGGGGAATAATCCTATAAAACCTCTTTTTACCAACTTGAAGTTTTAGCTCCTCGGATACTTGAATTTCCTGATTTGGGTCTTGTATCTTTTGACCGTTTATCTTAAGACCTCCACCTTCTATGAGCCTGCGTGCGGAGTTTTTTGACGCTTCTATACCCAACTCAAAGAGAAATTCATAAGCCTTTTGGCGATAGCCTGCAGGAACTCTTATGACCTGTGCGTCCTCTGGAAACTCTCTTTGAGAAAAGGTTTTTTCAAAGAACTCAAGGGCTTTGTCCGCACTTTCCTTTGAGTGATAACGGGAAACTATGTAATGAGCAAGCCTCTTTTTGGCTTCCATAGGATGTAAGTTCTTTTTAAACTCCTCTATCTCTTCCTGCCTATAGTCTGTAAGCAGAAGGTAGTAATCCCACATAAGCTCATCGGAGATGGACATAATCTTTCCAAACATTTGGTTTGGCTCTTCCGTAATGCCTATGTAATTGCCATAGGACTTGGACATCTTCTTTACACCGTCAAGACCCACCAAAAGTGGCATGGTTATACACACTTGAGGCTTTTGACCGAAGGCTCTCTGAAGGTCTCTTCCTACAAGCAAGTTAAACTTCTGGTCTGTGCCACCCAGCTCCACATCCGCTTTTAAGAAAACAGAGTCATAACCTTGAAGCAATGGATAGAGAAACTCGTGGATATATATGGGATTACCCTCTTTAAACCTTTTTGAAAAGTCATCTCTTTCTAACATCCTCGCCACTGTGTATTGACCTGCCAGCTTTATAATACCCTCTGTTCCAAGAGAAGAAAGCCAAGTGCTGTTAAAGACTATGTTGGTTTTCTCCGGCAGGAGCACCTTAAAGACTTGATGTTCGTAGGTTTTGGCGTTTTCTAAGACCTGCTCCCTACTAAGAGGCGGTCTTGTCTCACTCCTTCCTGTAGGGTCTCCTATCATGGCGGTAAAATCACCTATCACAAAATAAACCTCATGCCCCAAGAGTTGAAACTGACGCAGTTTTTGAAGAAGAACCGTATGTCCAAGATGAAGGTCTGGAGCGGTAGGGTCAAAGCCAGCCTTTATACGAAGCGGTCTACCCTCTTTTAGCTTTTCCAAAAGCTCCTCTTCTTCTATTATCTCTACAGTTCCCTGCTTGAGAAGTTTAAGTTGCTC
>JBBKAW010000080.1 GCA_037722135.1 Aquificaceae bacterium | reverse complement strand
AAGTATAATCTACTGTAGGAGGAAAGCCATGTTTGAACAAAGTATACCACTTATAGAACTTCTAAAGAGAGAAGAGGGAACTATTCTCATAGCCAGCCACGAAAACCCAGATGCGGATACATTGGGAAGTGCTCTTGCCTTATACCTTTTTCTAAAGAAAAAGGGTAAGAAGGTTATTGTGGGTTGTAAGGATAAAGTGCCACACTTTCTGGACTTTCTTCCAGGAGCTGGTGATGTAGTTCTGCTTCCAGTTAATGAGGTCTTTAGCCTTGCCATCGTAGTGGATGCCAGTGGCTTTTACAGGATTAATGCGGAGGTAAAGGCTCTAAGAAAGGTGCGTATAGACCACCATATAGGAGGAGACTTTTACGGAGAGTATGACTACATAGACCCATCCGCACCATCAACCACAGCTTTGATATACAGACTTCTTTGTGCTTGGGATAGGTCTGCCATAGACAAGGATATAGCCCAAAACCTCTATGCTGGGCTTGCCACAGACACGGGCTTTTTCAAGTATTCCAATACCACCGCAGAAACCTTCCAACTGGCAAAGGAGCTCGTTGAGCTTGGAGCTGAGCCTCATTGGACTTATGTGAACTTTGCGGAAAGAGAGAGCTTAAACAAGATGAGGCTGATATCAAAGGTGCTTGACACTCTGTCTCTTCATGAAGATGGTCTTGTTGCAGGTATAACCATATTTGACAGGTTCTTTAAAGAAACTGGTTGTGAGTATTCAGACAGCGAAGGACTTGTGAGCTACCCAAGGTCCTTGGAAGGGGTGGAAGTGGCTTACGCCATTATAGAAAAGCCTGAAGAGGGTGTGTGGAAGGTTTCCCTTAGGTCTAAGGGAAAAGTGGACGTGGCAAAGATAGCGGAAGCTCTTGGTGGTGGAGGGCACAAGTATGCATCTGGTTGTAAGATTAAGGCTGATAGCTACGAATCCGCTCTTGAAAAACTACTTAGTGCCATAAGAGAAGGGCTTGAAAAAGAGGGTTTAATAAAGCATGCTGTAAGCCAAACCGCCTAAGTGCTCTCTGAGAGCCTTGTAGCTGTCGTTGAGGACACTCATTTTAGGAATAAAGCTATATAGGTTGTATCTCTTGTCCTGCTTGAAATCGGTAGGATAAGGTATAACTTCCAAGCCTACTTTCTTAAAGGTTTCCACAGCTCTTGGCATATGATAGGCGGAGGTTATAAGAACTACTCTTCGGAAGTTGTGCTTTTCGCATATCTCTTTCACATACTTGGCATTTTCAAGGGTGTCTCTGCTTCTAACCTCGGTAAATATCTTACTCTTGTCCACGCCGAGCTCTTCAAGGAGCTGTTTCATTATTTCAGCCTCGGGAAGTTTCCCTATGCTTGCACCACCCGAGAGGATTATAGGTAGTCCATATCTTTTGTGAAGTATAAAACCTGTGAGAAGTCTTTTCATGGAGTCTTCTTTGAGAATACCGGTATTGTATGAGCCTCCTCCAAGGACTACAAGAACGTCCGCCTGCACTTCTTTTGGGACAGGGTAAGCTTCTTCCAAAGGTTTGTATAGCATGTCCTTAACGGGCTCTACAGATAGCAGATAAAGCCCAAAAGCTCCAAGAAAAGCAAGAAGGCTAATTAGCTTTCTCTTGGAAAGGAACGCAATAAGCAAGAACAAAAGAATAAAAATGGCTGGAGGTAGAATTATAAAGCCTAATAGCTTTTTAAGAAAAAAACTCATCTCCATGTTCTAACACCTATAAGCACGTTTTCCACTTGGTTGCGTTTACCCATATCCATAAGAGCAACCACATGCTTGTGAGGAGTATCCTCGTCCGCTTCTATCACTAAGGTCTTTGGCTTTTTCTCTTGAAGGAGTGCTTCTATCTCCTCAAGGCTAATATCCCTACCACCTACTTGATACCTTCCATCTTTTAAAACTTGAACTCTAAAAACCTCAAGGCTTATCTTTTCACCCTCTTTTGCGAAGGGAAGCTTTACTGCAAGAAAGGTCACTGGTGATTGGAAGGCAATAACCGCAAGAAAGAGAAAGACCGCAAGAAGGGTATCCACTAAGGGAACTACATCTATATAAGTCCTCTCGTCGTAGCTAAGCCTCCTCCTTCTCATCTTAGCACCTTTAAAACTTCAAAAACCTCAGACTCTATCCTGTTAAGTATGCTGTTTCCCCATATTCTAAAGAGCCAATAGGCAACGAGGGCTGGTATGGCAACCGCAAGACCTGTAGCTGCGGCGACAAGAGCTTCACTTATACCTTTTGAAAGGAGAACCATTGCCTGCTCTGGGTCTGCAGTGGCAAAGGCAGAAAAAACCTTTATAAGACCAGTTATAGTGCCAAAAAGACCAATAAGGGGTGCAACGCTTGCGATAGTAGATAGCAGTGGCAGGTTCTTCTCAATCTTTGGCACTAAAAGGGAAAGCTCAAAATCAAGGCTTTTTATCATGTCTTCCTTTCTAAGCTTTCCCTCCTTGTATCCTTGTAGCATGTCCCTGAGTAGGTTTGCGGTAAAGGAATTTTCTGTAGAAAGGAGTTTTAGAGCTCCATCTATGTCTCCACTTGCAATGAGAGGTTTTAGGTCTCTTACAGACCTGCCTATGTAGGAAGAAGAACGAAGATGAAATATGCGTTCCACTATTACAGCCCAAGAGACTACAGAAAGAAAAATAAGAGGATACATGGCAAGCCCACCCTTTTGAAGTAGCTCAAAAAGTCCTTCCATGCTACCTCACCTCACATTTTGGTAATCCTCTTCTGAGCCTATTGTATAGGTTTACCTCTTCTGGTTTTGCCCTGCTTAGGTCAAACCTCTCTAACATACAGCTTGCATCTCTCCTTGCACCCAGCTCTATGAGTATTTTAGCTCCTTCCAACACAGCTTGATTGTAGTATGGTTCTTCCTTGTAATTAAGGGATATCTCTACGAAGTTTTCAAGAGCCTTTTTCTTATCGCCCTTTTTGAGACTATCAAGACCCAGAAGAAATAGAGCTTCTCCTCGTAAGGTTTTGTCTGGGCTTCTTAGCACGTAGCTTAGCAGGTCTGTTTCGCCTGACTGTCTGTATAGGTCTATAAGATACTTTTCAAAGTCTCTGCTTCTGTAGCCTGCATTTATGAGCTCACGAGAAAGGGAAAGTGCGGAAGGTATGTCCCTTAGGGATATGTATAAACCTACAGCCTTAACCTTATCTTGGGCATCTCCCTCCGCAAGCAAGTCCGCTACACTTTTTGTGTCCCTCGCTGAAGTATATAGCTTTATAAGCTCCTCTCTTGCCTTAGCCCTATCCTCTTGAAGTTCCGCTTCCTTGTATACCTTGTAGTATAGCACCAGTTTTTTGGCAGGGTCTTCTTCCATCTCCGCCATCTTAAGTATGGCTTTAAACCTAAGGGGTGTGTCAAGAAGTTTTAAGAGCTCCCTTTCCGCTCCCCTTTTGTCTCCCTTTCTTGCCAAGAGGGATGCATACTGGTAGATTACCTCAGGTTGTGGGTTTTTCTCCCTTTGCATGTAATTGACAAGGAGCTTTTCCAGTTCTTCGTCGCTTATTCCCTTACCAGAAAACTCAAACAGAGACAGGGTTGCCTGCTTAGCCTCTTCACTGTCTGGATACCTCTTCAAGACCTCGTAATAGCTCTCCTTTGCCTTTTCTACATTTCCAGCATTGTAATAGGCATCACCCATCCTAAGCAAGGCTTTTGCCTTTAGTGGACTTTTATCCGAAACTCTTCCAAAGAAAGAAACCGCTCTTTGATATTCACCTTCTAAGAAGTAGGACATTCCCAACAGATATAGCTCTTCGTCCGACCTCTCTGTGAGGAAACTCCTTGCCAGCCTTGCATCCCCCATCATAAGTGCGGAGCGAGCCTTTAGTATGTTTGACCTTTGGTCTGTTTTTCCCTGAAGAAGGCTTATGACCTCCTTGTATCTTTTTAGGTTGTATAGAGCTATAGCCCTGTAGTATGGGTCTTCAAAAAAGCCCAAAGCTCCAAGCCAATCTCCTCTCCTGAACCTCTCCCAACCTGAAAACTCCCTTGCGAGGTCGGGGTAAAGCTTTGATACTTCAGAAATTACAGGGTTTAAGTCCCCGTTGGTCCAATAAAGGGCTTCAAGAAGCCACATGTAGTCTTCTTTGTCCTTGCCCTTCTTGTTTTCCAAAAGGCTTATAACCCTTCTGTAGTCTCCCATCTTAACCGCTGAATAAACCGCATACCTTACGTTCCCCGCCTCAAGAAAATTAAGAAGGGCAAGAGAGTAGTCTCCCGCATTGTAGGCTATTATGCCTGCCTTTTCTAAAAAGTGGGGATTTTTCGTGATGGTATAAGTAAGTCTTGAAAGGTATACGTCCTTCTCTGACAATAGAGCGTATAGTTCGCTGGCAAGTCTCTGGTTAAGGCTCTCTAATATACCTGCATACCTGAAAGCTTCTTCTCCCTTACCTTCCTTGTATTCTATAAGGGCAAGATAATAAAGAGCTATGTCTCTATATGGACTACCCGGTGCGGAGTATAGGGAAAAGGTTTCCTTTGCTCCCTGTAGGTTGCCAGAAAAATATCTAACTATTGCAGACCTTAGAGTAGTGCTATCTTTATATAGGACGTTTTCTTGTCCCCTTACAAAATCCGCTACATAGCCACAATACTGAGAAAAGACCGCATTACTGCAGTCTGGCTCTTGCATTCTACCTTCCTTAATGCTTTTTACCGCTTGCCAAAGCCCATCCCTATTTTCTGGCACAGAGCCTCTGAGGATAAAATGCAAGGCGTAGTAAGCTTCGCATGCAGGCTTTTGATACATGTGGGAAAACTCACAAGAGCTTTTGAAAAGCTCAAGGGCTTTAGGTTTTTGGTCCTTTGAGTAAGCTATAATCCCCAAGACATACTCCGCCATAGGCTTAAAGGGAGAGTTAGGAATAAGAACTACCTTTGAAAGCTCCTCTTCCGCTAAGGAGTATCTGCCTTTTAGATAGTAGTCCACTCCGAGCCTATAGGAAAGTGCATCCTTTGGCTCTCCACAGCTTATGCCACCACCCTTTTCCACAGGCTTGACTGGAGCAAACTCCATAAACTTGGGCACTTCAAGAAGCTCAGAAGAAAGGTCAAGCTCCCTTGTTTGTGGCATAGGAAGTTTTTCCGGTGGTATGAGTTTGGGCTTTTCTTCAAAGACCTTGCCTGTAAGCTCCACATTTATGTCAAACTCTTTGCTTATCTGCTGGGCTAAAGCAAAAACCACCAAAAGCAAAAGGCTAAAGAGCCTTATGGGCTTCCACATACAAATCTCCTAAGTGGCATGTTATATTAAGCCTCATTATAACATTTCTATCCTTTTCCATATGGACCAGAGAGTAGCTGGCATTATCACAGCCAAAGGACCAAAACTTAGAAAGGTCTACCTTAAGGAGTGCACAGTAGATGGCTCTTATAGGCACTGTATGAGATACTAAGGCTATAGTCTGTCCCCAGTGTCTTTCCCTCATCTCCTCAAGAAAATCCTTTACCCTCTCATATACCTGCTGAAGGCTCTCGCCACCTTCAAAGCTCACCTTGTGAGGCTCTTCCAGCCACTGTCTGAACTGCTCTGGAAACCTTTTTTGGACCTCTTCCACCAAGAGCCCTGACCATACACCGTGGTCTATCTCTATAATTCTTCTATCCTCTATTATCTCAAGCCCTTTTCTCTTTGCCACTTCCTGTGCGGTCTGTAGAGTCCTTTTCAAAGGAGAGGAGTAGATGGCATGTAGCTCAATGCTTTGAAAGTGTTCTCCCAGTCTTTTGGCTTGTGCCTTGCCCCTTTCTGAAAGCTCTGGGTCAAGAAGCCCCTGATATCTGCCAATGGGATTCCATTCGCTCTCTGCATGCCTTATTATGTATAGCCTTACCATATTTTGTGTTCCATAAGGGTTTGACTGTAGGTCTTCACTCCTTCTCCAAGCTCCACGCTAAAGCCGAGCCTTTTGAGGACTACTTCAAGCATACCAATAAGCATAAGACCGTCCTTTGGGTCTACGCCCATGTGGGATATGCGGAATATTTTACCCTTTAGACTGTCTTGCCCCCCTGCCACTCTAATACCAAGTTTTAAAAGCTCCTTTCTTATATCCTCTGACCTTTCGGAATATATGGCACTTACAGAAAGGGATGGCTTTTCCGCAAATTTCCTTAGACCCAAGGTCTCCAATGCCCTTATAGTTCCCTCTGAAAGTGCTTTATGTCTTTTTTCAACCTTCTCCATGCCTTCTTCAAGTAGCATAAGTAGAGACTCTCTCATGGCAAGGATTAAACTTATGGCAGGCGTCCATGCGGTCTGACCTTCCTTTTGTTTAGAAAGCTCTCTCTTTACGCTAAAGTAGAAGGCTCTATCCACAAGGCTTTCTTTTGCACGTTCGGAAAACCAAAGCACAGAAAGACCAGGAGGAAGCAAAAAGCCCTTTTGAGAGCCACCCACTATCACATCAAGGCTCCATTCGGAGGGTTTTATATGATAGACACCCAGTGCTGTTATGGCGTCCGCCACACACAGGGCGTTAAACTCTTTGCAAACCTTACCTATCTCGGGTGCTGGATGGTATGCCCCAGTGGAAGTTTCTGAAACCTGAAAGAGCACACCCTTGCACTCTGGGTTTTCCCTTAGGAGCTCTCTTACCCTCTCTGGGTCTGCGGATTTGCCCCACTCTACCTTGTATTCTATAGGTCTTAAACCCCAGTGTTGAGCGAGCTTTAGCCACCTTTCACCAAACTTTCCACCGTTTATCACAAGAACCTTATCGCCCTCTTTGAAAAAGCTAAGTATGGCAGACTCCATCGCTCCAGTGCCAGAGGAGGCAAAGAAAACAAAATTGTCCGATGGCTCATCCAAAAGCCTTTTAAAGAGCTCTCTTACCTCAAGGAAAGCGTTTTTAAACTCCTCTGTCCTGTGATGGATTATCTGTTTTCCAAGGACTTCTCTTACCCTTTCGGGAAGCTCTACAGGACCAGGTGTGAAAATTCTTTCATGACGCATGGTAGAATATTTTACCCTAAATGCTTGGAGTATCTCTGGCTTTGCTATCTTCCCTCTTCTGGGGGACAAACGATTACTTTAGCAAAAGGCTTTTGATTAAAGGCTTGGATGAAAACTTCACCCTATGGGTTAGATTTCCCATAGCCTTTTTCCTTCTCACGCCTCTTGGCATCCTCTACTGGGACTTTAATATAAAGGTTTTGACCTATGCCCTAATTTGGCTTCCTCTTGAAGTCCTCGGTGGCGTGCTTTTCATCAAGGGTTTAAAGTATGCACCCCTTTCCGTTGCCATGTCCTTTTACTCCTTTATGCCTGTCTTCTCTGCCCTTTTTGGCTGGCTTATTCTTTCCGAAGAGCCTTCTCCTATGGGTATGCTGGGTATGTCTTTGGTAATCTTCGCTACTTTAATTCTTGTAGGTTTTTCACCAAAAGAATTTTTCAAGAAAAACAGGGGAGTTATCTATATGCTACTTTCCACCATCTTTTTTGGCTTTAATGTGGTTATAGGCAAGGCATCTATAATAGAAAGCAACAGCTTTTTCTTTAGCTGGTTTTATGCCCTCTGCATGAGTTTTGGCACTTTGGTTTTTGTAAAGCCTTCCCAAATTATCAAAAAGGAAAACTACAAGCACTGGGAGATACCCCTTCTTGGATTATTCTTTGCCATTGGAGATATTCTGTATAACCTTGCACTTTTGCTTACCCTCTCTCCCTATGTGGCATCTGCGGAGAGGCTATCTCTATTGGTCGCTATCTTTTATGGAAGGGTGTTTTTAAAAGAGGAGACAAGGGGCATAGTCCTTCCTGCTTTTCTTATGATAGTGGGTAATCTTCTTATGGCTTTTGGCTAAGGTAGGAGTTCTTGTAGCTTATGTAGTTTTTGGCAGACTCTTCTATAAGCCTTATCTCCTCTTCTTTTAGGTCTCTCACCACCTTGGCTGGAAAGCCTGCCACCAAAACGCCAGAAGGGAATTTCTTGTTAGGCGTTAGCAGTGCACCAGCACCCACAAGCACATAATCCTCAATCTCCACACCATCCATCACCACCGCACCCATACCTATAAGCACATAGTTTCCTATCTTACAGCCATGCAGTATCACTCTGTGTCCCACAGTGACAAAGTCTCCTATCAGCGTAGGGTGTGTATCGTGTGTGACGTGAACCACAGAGTTATCTTGAATGTTTGTCCCTCTTCCTATGCGTATGTAGTTCACATCACCCCTTATCACCGTCCCATACCAAACAGAAGAGTCCTCTCCTATCTCCACATCTCCTATAACTGTGGAGTTCTCCGCAAGAAACACAGAGGGATGTATTACAGGATACTTATCCTTGTAAGGCTTAACTATTGCCATACCATTATTTTATAGTCTTTCAGACAAAGGAGGTATAAGATGGTATGTGTAATCTACGCCCATCCAAACCCAAAGAGCTTCAACAAGGCTATAAAAGAAGTTGTCCTTGAGACTTTGTCCGCCAAGGGTGTTCAATACAGCTTGAGAGACCTATATGCCCTTGAGTTTAATCCTGTCTTGTCCGCAAGGGATTTTGAAACCTTTCTATCGGGTGGCGTGCCAGAGGACATAAGAAGGGAGCAGGAGATAATAAAAGATGCAAAACTTTTGGTCTTTATATATCCCATATGGTGGACAGGCATGCCTGCAATCCTAAAGGGCTACATAGATAGGGTTTTTAGCTACGGTTTTGCTTACGAAGAGAGAGATGGAGAGCTTGTTGGACTTCTCTCTGACAAAAAAGCTTTCATAATAAACACCCTTGGAGCTTCTGAGCTTGACTATAGACCCTCAGGCATGGAGGAGTGTCTAATAAAGACCACGGATATTGGCATTTTCAAGTTCTGTGGCATTGAAGTAATAAGACATCTTTTCCTGTATGCAGTGCCATACGTAAGCGACGACGAAAGGAAAGCCATGTTAGACAAGGTCAAAAAACAGCTGGAGGAAGTGCTATGAAGGAATGTTTAAGGTTAATCACAGAAAGGAGGTCTATTACCTTCTTTGACCCAGCGAGAGATGTGCCAGATGAAATAATAAAGGAGATACTTGAGCTTTCCGCAACCGCACCCTCTGGCTACAACCTTCAACCATGGGAAGTTATAGTGGTAAAGGATAAGGAGAAAAAGAAGAGGCTAAGGGAAATATGCTATAACCAACAAAAGGTGGAAGATGCCAGTGCTAACATAGTGCTTATTGCCAACACAAGGGCAGGCTTTGAGCATGTGGACAGAGTTTTGCAAAGCTGGGAAGAGCTGGGCTATATAAAGCCAGAGGCAAAAGAGAGTCTAAAAAGCCAAATTATAGCAGGTTGGCAAGACCCTCAAAGAGCCTCCAGAAAAGCAGTTAGAGACACAGCCCTTTTCGGTATGACTATAATGATAACTGCCAGAGCCTGCGGGCTTGAAACCCATCCCATGGAAGGCTACGACGAGGCAAGGCTTAAGGAATTCTTGCAAATAGAAGACCACAAGGTAGTGCCTATGATAATAGCCATAGGATACAAAGACCCATCCAAAGAGCTTTTGCCAAGGGCTTACAGGTTTAAGTTTGAGGAGTTTGGAAAGATAGTCTAAATGGAATACTTTCTTTTGTCCTTTTGCTCTGCCTTTTTGGCAGGAGCTATAAACTCAGTTGCAGGTGGTGGGACGCTTATTACCTTTCCCACTCTCCTGTGGCTTGGGCTTGACCCAGTGGTTGCCAACATAACAAATACAGTGGCTCTCTGGGTAGGCTCCCTTTCTGGTGCTTTTGGCTTTAGGAAAAGGATACAGGAGGTAAAAAGTCTTATTCTGCCTTTTCTTATCTCTTCTACTGTAGGTGCGGTAGTGGGTGCGGTGCTTTTAATAAAAACACCCTCTCAAACCTTTAAGTCCATAGTGCCCTTTCTCATATTCTTTGCGGTCTTTATGCTTGCCTTTAGCGAGGTCATACGAAGATTTTTGGCTAAGTTTGTAATTCAAGAGAAAAACCTTCCTTTGCTTTTGCCTCTTTTCCTCCAGTTTATAACCGGCGTATATGGAAGTTACTTTGGTGCAGGCATAGGCATAATGATGCTGGCAAGCCTAACGCTTTCTGGAGTGCATCACATACACACTGCAAATGGGCTAAAAAACCTTCTTGGCTTTTCTATAAACCTCCTTGGTGCTATTATTTTCATATTTAGTGGTAAGGTAAGTTGGGCTTACGCACTTTTTATGATGCCGGGCTTTGCTCTTGGTGGATATGCAGGAGCAAAAATCTCTCAAAGGTTTAAGCCAAAGGTGGTAAGGTTCTTTGTAATAGTGTGGGGGCTTTTCATAGGAATTTACCTGCTTTTGGTAGAATAGTCATATGCTTAAACTAAGAAGGGCAAAAAAGGCAAAAGGCGAGCTAAGAGTTCCTTCAGACAAGTCCATATCCCATAGGGCGGTAATATTCTCTGCCATAGCAGAAGGTGAAAGCCACATAAAAGAGTGGTTAGCTTCCGAAGATACAAAGGCAACCTTAGATATAGTAAAAAAACTTGGCGTGGAAGTAAAGAGAAAGGGAAAGAACCTAAGGGTAATTGGAAGGGGATATCAGTTTCGTGAGCCACTTGAGGTGCTTGATGCCAAAAACTCTGGCACTACCGCAAGGCTTATGATGGGGGTGTTAGCCACTCAAGACTTTTTCAGTGTCATAACGGGGGATGAAAGCCTAAGGCAAAGACCTATGCTAAGGGTTGTAGAGCCTCTCAGACAGATGGGAGCCTTTCTTGATGGAAGGGAAAAGGGAAACAAACTTCCTGTGTGCATAAGAGGTGGTAAGTTAAGGGGTATTTCCTTCTTTAATAGAAAGGCATCCGCACAGGTAAAGTCTGCCCTTTTGCTTGCAGGGCTAAGGGCGGAAGGATACACGGAGGTTTTAGAGCCTGTCCTTTCAAGAGACCATACAGAAAGAATGTTAAGAGCCTTTGGTGTGGAGATTATTCAGTTAGAGGGGCAGGAGGGTCATGTGGTAAAGCTCACGGGAGGGCAAAGCCTTAAAGCTACTGAGATATTCTGTCCTGCGGACCCATCCTCTGCGAGCTTTTTTATCGCTTTGGCTTGCCTTCTTGAAGGCTCGGAGCTTGTCCTAAAAGATGTCCTTGTAAATCCTACAAGGGATGGCTTTTTTAGAAAACTCAGACAGATGGGAGCGGACATAAGGTATGAAAACCTAAGGGAGCTATCTGGGGAGCCAGTAGCGGACCTTTACGTTAGGTATAGTGGAAGACTAAAGGGTGTGGAGGTTTTGCCAGAAGAGGTGCCTTCTATGATAGATGAGCTTCCTATTTTGGCAGTGGTTATGGCTCTTGCGGAAGGAAGGTCTGTGGTAAGGGGTGCTCAGGAGCTTCGCGTAAAAGAGAGCGACCGTATAAGGGCAGTGGTTGAAAACCTTAGGTCTATGGGTGCAAAAGTTCAGGAGTTTGAAGATGGCTTTGAGATAGAGGGCGTTGAAAACCTCAAGGGTGCTACCATAAAGACCTACAAAGACCATAGGATAGCCATGGCTTTTTCCATAGCGGGGCTCGTGGCGGAGGGAGAAACTGTGATAGATGAACCTGCCTGCGTTGCGGTTTCTTATCCAAACTTCTACAAAGACCTTGACTATATTATAAAGGGATGACGGTGGAAGAGCTTCTTTCCAAGATGCGAGCGGTCTTTTGGGTAAAGGCTACCGACTTTGCCAGTAAAGGCTTTCTGGAAGAGGCGGGCAAGCAAGGATACATAGTGGTTCAGAGCTTCGAATGGTGATTAGAAAGGCAAAGTTAAAGGACGCAGGAGAGATATATAACCTGATAAACCATTATGCCAAGGAAGGCATCTTACTTCCCAGAAGCCTTAACTCCATATACGAGAACATAAGGGATTTTTGGGTCTGTGAAGAGGGTGGCAATCTTATAGGTTGTGCGAGTCTCCATATAGTCTGGGAAGACCTTGCGGAGATAAAGAGCCTTGCGGTAAGCGAAGAGCATAAGGGTAGGGGCATAGGCACTATGCTTGTGGAGGCGTGTTTGAAAGAGGCGGAAGAGCTCGGTGTTAAAAGGGTCTTTGTCCTCACCTACGCTCATGACTTTTTCTCAAAGCTAAACTTTGAAGAAGTAGAGAAGATAAAACTACCTCACAAGGTCTGGGGCGAGTGCATAAACTGTGTTAAATTTCCTTCCTGCGATGAGATAGCCATGTGGATAGACCTTGAAAAGGTTAGTCTAAAGCATGATGCCAAAGTTTAGTTATATAACATCAAAGGAAAGGCTTGCTGGTGTATACGAGCACCTCAAGGGGGAAAGATACCTGTTTTTTGACACAGAGGTCTCTGGTGACAAAATAAGACTCGCTCAAGTGGGAGGTAAGGAAGATATATTCATACTGGACCTTTTTGAGCTTGGTCAGGAGGGCGTGCTTTTCCTAAAAGAACTGCTTTCTGAAAGAGGTATAGTGGGACATAATTTGAAGTTTGACCTTAAATATCTATACGCCTATGGAATAGAACCTTATGCGGTCTTTGATACCATGATAGCGAGCCAACTTCTTGGGAATACAGATAAGCACTCCCTTCAAAAAGTTGCCATGCACTATTTGGGGCAGGTTTTGGACAAGGGGCTTCAGGCATCAAACTGGGGACAACCTTTTCTCGGAAAGGAACAGCTTGAGTATGCTGCCTTGGACGTTAAGGTGGTGAGAGACCTTTTTTATCTTTTTCTTGAAAAACTCAATGAACAAACTCACAGGGAAGAGATTCTGCTAAAGACGAGAACTTCAAAGGTCTTCGGGCTTACCAATCCAGTTGCCATAGTGGAGATGGCTTTTGTGCAAGAGACCGCAAAGTTAGAGATGGTGGGTATACCAGTGGACAGAGAAGAGTTGGAGAAAAAGTTAAAGGAACAGGAAAAGCTACTCCAGAAAAAGGTTATGGACTTTATGTTTCGCTACAGGACAGACCCTATGTCTCCTAAGCAAGTGGGAGACCTTCTCACAAAACGTTTTGGTCTTGACCTTCCAAAAACAGAAAAGGGTAATGTTTCTACCGATGATAAGGCTTTGGCGGAGTATTCTCTACATCCTGTGGTTTCCGAACTTCTTGAAATAAGAGCTTTAAAAAAGACTATAGAAAAACTCCAAGAGATAAAAGAAAAACTTAAGGGCAACAGGGTATATCCTGAGTTTAAACAAATAGGTGCTATAACCGGCAGGATGGCGAGCATGAACCCAAACGTGCAAAACATACCAAGAAATCTCAGGAGCATCTTCAAGGCAGAAGAAGGCAAAACCTTCGTTATAGCGGACTTTTCTCAGATTGAGCTAAGGATAGCAAGCGAATACGTGGGGGAGGAAAAGATGATTCAGGCATTCATTGAAGGCAAAGACCTTCACCGCTACACCGCAAGCGTCTTTTTGGGCAAACCAGAAGACCAGATAACAAAGGAAGAGCGTCAGCTTGCAAAGGCGGTAAACTTTGGTCTCATATACGGCATATCCGCAAAGGGTCTTGTGGAGTATGCAAAGACATACGGAGTAGACCTCTCTCTTGAAAACGCAGAGAAAATAAGAGAGAGCTTTTTTGGATACTACACTACCATAAGAGCATGGCACGAAAGGGTAAAAAAGGAGCTAAAAGAGTTCAAAGAATCAAGAGGGTATACACTGCTTGGAAGACCCTACATAGCTCATACCTTTCCAGATGCAGTTAACTACCCTATACAAGGCACGGGTGCAGACCTTCTTAAACTTTCTGTCCTTATGTTTAACGCAGAGCTCAGAAGGGAAAACCTTAAGGCTAATGTGGTTAACCTTGTGCATGACGAAATTTTGGTGGAATGTGAAGAAAGGGTAGCGGAAAGGGTCAAGGAGCTTTTAGAAAGGGCGATGAAACATGCGGGCAAGATAGTGCTAAAGCGTGTTCCAGTTGAAGTGGAAGTTTCTATAAACAAGAGGTGGGAAAAGGATTAAAATTATTAAACATGACGTTAGTTTTTAAAGCGGGTTTCTCTAAACCAAAACAAGTTCAAGCCTTGCTCTGTCTTCGTCCACACCCACTACCTTAACCCTTACCCTATCTCCAAGTCTATACACCTTGCCAGTATTTACACCCACAAGCCTGTGAGCTGGCTCATCGTATATGTATTGGTCTTCCTTGAGGTTTGTTATACTTACAAGTCCCTCCACAAGGTATTCTTGCACCTCCACAAATATACCAAAGGAAACAACGCCGGTTATGATACCTTCAAATTCCTTGCCGATGTGAGCCTTCATGAAGCGCACCTTTAGCCTGTCTATGGCTTCTCTTTCTACCTCCTCCGCAAGTCTTTCTTGCTGTGAAAGGTGCACGCCTGCCATCTCAAGATACTCAAGGGTCTTTTCATAGTCTATATCCTCACCCCTTAGAGCCTTTTTAAGAAGTCTATGAACTATTATGTCTGGATATCTTCTTATGGGTGAGGTAAAGTGAGCGTAATGCTCTGATGCAAGACCAAAATGTCCAAGGTTATGAGGAGAGTAATGAGCCCTTTTCATGCTTCTGAGGGTCAAAAACCTCACCAGGTTTTCCTCTGGACGCCCCTCAAAGTCCTCTATTATCTTTTGGAAAAACTTGGGACTTAATGAAGGCTTTTTCACCTTATAGCCAAGCCCCGCAAGAATTTCAAGAAGGTTTTCCACCTTTTGAGGGTCTGGCTTTTCATGAACTCTGTAAAGGCAAGGATATCCCATGTTTTCAAGATGCATAGCTACCGTTTCGTTTGCAGAGACCATGAACTGCTCTATTATCCTATGAGCCACATGTCTCTCATAGGGCATAAGGGCAACAGGCTCGCCAAATTCATCCACCACAAGCTCCGCCTCTGGCAGGTCAAAGTCTATACTTCCCCTCTCCCACCTCATCCTTGAGAGTATTCTGTAGAGGTCTTCCATGAGCCTAAGAGCTTCAACGAGTTGTGGGTATTTGTTCTCAAGAGAGGGATCACCCACTATGAGCCTTAGGGCTTCGTTATAGGTTAGCCTTGCCTTGCTCCTTATGACACTTTCGTATATGTCATACTCCAAAAGGTTACCCTTTCGGTCAAAGTGCATCTCGCAGGTAAAGGCAAGTCTGTCTTCGTTGGGTCTAAGGCTACAAAGGTCACCTGCAAGCCTTTCTGGAAGCATATGTAATGCCCTGTCAGGCAGGTAAAAGGTAAAACCTCTTTTGAAAGCTTCTTTATCTGTTGCAGAACCTTCCTTAACAAAGTAGGAAACATCCGCAATGTGAACCCAAAGCCTATATCCCTCGGGAGTTTTTTCTATGGCAACCGCATCATCAAAGTCCTTAGCCCTCTCTGGGTCTATGGTAAAACATAGCTGGTCTCTTAGGTCTTTCCTCCTTCTTAGCTCCTTTTCCAAGTCCACTTGGATGCTTTCCACTTCTCTTAGAACCTCTTCAGGATATGAGGTTGGCAGGTTATACTTTCTTATAAGCACCTCTATAACGAGGTTTTTATCCTCGGGATGACCGAGCACTTCCTTTATTCTACCTACCGCCGGATTTTCCCTTGTAGGAAACTTCTTTATCTCCACAACCACAAGTGTGCCATCCTTTAAGTCTTGACACTTGTTTCCTTCAAGGAGTATGGTTTGATGCTGGTTTTCGTCCACAGGCATACCAAGACAGGACTTTTTCCTTTTATGGAGCTTGCAGACTATTTCCTTTTTTGCCCTCTTTAGAACTCTGAGAACCCTTATCTCCTTTTTACCCTTATATTCCACCACCTTCGCCTTTACCACATCACCCGCAAAGAGCCTCATCATCTCAAAGGGAGGTATGTATATATCCTTTTTACCTTCTCCTATTTGCAAAAAGCCAAAGCCTGCAGGGTAGGCTATCACTTTTCCGCTTACTATCTCCTCCTCCGCGTAAGTATACTTGCCCTTTTGCAGAAGGACCTTACCAGACTTTCTAAGAGACCTTAGTGCCTTCTTGAGACGTTTCCTTCCCTTTTTGTCAAGTCCAAGCTTTCTGAATATTTCCTCAAAGCTAAGAGGCTTCTTGCTGTTCTTTATAAGGTTTAGGATTTTATCCTCTATAGGAACCCCTTCCATTGTAAAATATTTAAACATGAAAGATTGGAAAATTTACAGTGCAAAAATTGATGAGCTTAAAAGAATTCTTGAGGAAACGCTTGGTGGTCTTGATGTGGAATACGAAGTCAAAACTCCTGATGAGCCTGACTTTGACCACCACTTTAAGGTGCCCTACCTGCTCCTTAGATACTACACAGACCAGGAACATGCACACGAGAGGAAGATAGAGCTTTTTAACTATTACCTTGACAACCCTCTCCAAGAGACTGCAAAGCTTATAAAGGACATGGTGGAAGAGTTCCTCATGGAAATAGACCAGAGCGAATATGGCGGTGGTTGAGATATAATAATATCTTTTGAAGAAACTAAGGAGGAAAAAAGATGGCGTTACCAAAGGCGTTAAAGGAAGAGCTTATAAGAAACTTTCAAAGGCATGAAAAAGATACGGGTTCACCGGAGGTGCAGATAGCCATACTTACAGAGCGTATAAACAGACTTACAGAGCATCTCAAAAAGCACAAAAAGGACATACATTCAAGACGTGGTCTTATAGCTCTTATACATGCGAGGAGAAAACATCTTGAATATCTCAAAGAGAAGGACTATAAGAAATACTTAGAGGTGGTAGAAAGACTTGGGTTGAAGGTGAGATGATGGAGAGGGTAAGTGCAAAAGTGGGAGATTCGGAGATTTTTATAGAGACTGGTCTTTATGCAAAGCTGGCAGACGGTGCGGTTGTGGTGCGTCAAGGTGATACCGCAGTGCTGGTTACTGCGGTTATGTCCGAAGAACCTGTGCAGGGTATAGACTTTGTTCCTCTGTCGGTAGACTATAGGGAGCAGTCTTCCGCCTGGGGTAAGATACCGGGGGGTTTTGTAAAAAGAGAAGGAAAGCCTACAGAGAGAGAGATTCTTGTTTCAAGGGTTATAGACAGACCCATAAGACCTATGCTCCCAGAGGGCTTTTTCCATGATGTGATAATCACTGCACTTACTCTCTCTGCGGATGACAAATATGACCCAGATGTGCTTGCCATAACTGGGGCTTCCGCTGCCTTGCATATATCTCGTATACCCTTTGATGGTCCAATAGCAGGAGTGAGGGTCTGCAGGATAGATGGGAAGTTTTTTGCAAATCCCACTTATGAGGAAAGGCAGAGGGCGGACCTTGAAATAGTTATGGCAGGAAGCAAGGATGCCATAGTGATGGTGGAGGGTGGTGCAAAGGAGGTGGATGAGGATACTTTGGCAGAAGCTCTATACTTTGGACTTTCCGCCATACAAGACCTTATAAGAGCTCAGGAGGAGCTAAGGGAAAGGGTCGGAGTTCCAAAGGTTTCTTTTGAAGGTATGGAGCTTCCGCAAGAGCTTCAAAAACAACTTGAAGAATTCTGCACTCCAAAGATAATCCAGTCCTTTGGTATATTAGATAAAAGGGAGAGGAAAACCTTCCAGTCCAATATACTCAAGGAGTTTATAGAAGTATATCAAGTTCCAGAGGACCTACACTTTAAGCTCTCCTACAACTATAAAAAGCTCATAAGCAAGCTGATGAGAAGACAAGTTCTACAAGAAGGCAAACGCATAGATGGAAGAGGTCCCAAGGACATAAGACCCATAAGCATACAGGTTCATCCCTTTGAAAGACCTCATGGCAGTGCCATATTCACAAGGGGGCAAACTCAGGCTTTTGCCACAGTCACTTTGGGTTCACCAGAAGAAGCTCAAATGGTGGAAAGCATATATGAGGGTGAAACCTTCAAAAGGTTTATGCTCCACTACAACTTCCCACCCTTCTCCACTGGCGAAGCCAAACCATGGGGTCCACCAAGAAGAAGAGAAATAGGACACGGTGCCTTGGCGGAAAGGGCTATAGAGCCACTTATACCACCGGAGACAGAATTTCCCTACATTATAAGGGTGGTCTCTAACATCCTTGAGTCAAATGGTTCTACTTCCATGGCAACTGTTTGTGCTGGCTCTCTGGCTCTCTTTGATGCGGGTGTGCCTCTCAAAAAGCACGTAGCTGGTATAGCTATGGGGCTTATAATGGAAGGAGAAAGATACGTTATACTTTCTGACATACTGGGGGACGAAGACCAGCTTGGAGATATGGACTTTAAAGTGGCTGGAACAAGGGACGGTATAACAAGCGTCCAGATGGACATAAAGATAAAGGGTCTTAAAAAAGAGATAATGAAGGAAGCCCTCAAGCAGGCAAAGGAAGGAAGGCTGTATATCTTGGAAAAAATGTATGAAGCCATACCTGAACCAAGAAAGGAAGTGTCTCCTTATGCACCTAAGATAGAGATAATCACAATACCAGAGGATAAGGCACTATTAGTGATAGGACCAGGTGGAAGAAACGTTAGAGAGTTTAGAGACAAAATGGGCGTGTCTGTTTGGGTGCACGAGGGTGGAAGGGTTTCCCTAACCTCTCGCTCAAAAGAAGCCATAGAAGAAGTTAAAAAGGCTATACAGAACCTCATAGCGGAAGTGGAAGTAGGTAAGGTCTATAAGGGTAAGGTTACAAGGGTTGAACCCTATGGAGTCTTTGTGGAGATATTGCCCGGCAAAGTGGGACTGCTTCATGTAAGCAAGATGGAAGGCTACGTCAAAGATGTGAGGGCTTGCTTTAGCATTGGTGACGAGATATTGGTGAAGGTGCTTGAACTGGATGAGCAAGGAAGACCTAAGCTTACCAACATTGGTATAACAGAGCCGGCGTAGCTCAGCGGCAGAGCGAGGCACTCGTAATGCCTAGGTCGTGGGTTCAAATCCCACCGCCGGCTTGGAGAAGGCTATGAAGATAAAGGTAAAAAGACTTCCGCACGCAGAAGGACTACCACTACCCTTTTATGCCACAGAATATGCCTCTGGTATGGACTTGCTTTCTGCAGTCTACGAGCCAGTAATCCTAAAGCCCATGCAGAGAGCACTTATTCCTACGGGCATTGCAGTTGAAATACCGCCAGGCTACGAAGCCCAAATAAGACCCAGGAGCGGTTTAGCCATAAAACATGGCATAACCCTTCTAAATACGCCCGGCACCATAGATGCGGACTACAGAGGAGAGATAAAGGTAATTCTTATAAACCTTGGGGAAGAAGACTTTGTAATAAACAGAGGAGACAGGATAGCACAGATGGTTATATGCCCAGTGGTAAGGGTGGAGCTGGAAGAAGTGGAAGAGCTTAGCACCACCCGTAGGTCTGAGGGAGGCTTTGGTTCAACGGGTTATAGGATACTGGAATGAAAGTAGAAGACTTTGACTATGAGCTTCCTGAGGAGCTAATAGCTAAGTATCCTGTAGAGCCAAGACATAAAGCAAGGCTTATGGTCTTAAACAGGAAGGAAAAAAGCATAAGGCACGACATTTTTTGGAACTTACCCTTATATCTCAATAGGGGAGACCTCTTAGTTTTTAACAATTCAAAGGTCCTGCCTGCAAGGCTTTATGGCAGAAAACCCACTGGTGGCAAGGTGGAAGTCTTGCTAACAGATTTTGTAAACAAAGAAGAGTGGTATGCCCTAATAGGAGGCAAAGGTATAAAGGAAGGTCTTATAATCCACGTAGGGGATGACTTACAAATAGAAGTGTTAGAACACGTAGAGGGAGGAAAGTTCAAAGTAAAACTCTTAGCACAAGACCCAATAAAAGCTCTTGATAAGTATGGAAAAATTCCCATACCACCCTATCTCAAAAGGGAAGAAGAACCCATAGACAGGGTCTATTACCAGACAGTGTTCGCTCAAGTGGAAGGCTCTGTGGCAGCACCTACCGCAAGTCTTCATTTTTCAGAGGAGTTATTGCAGAGGTTAGAGGAGTTTGGCATCAAGAAAACCTTTATAACCCTTCATGTATCCTATGGGACTTTTAAGCCAGTAAAGGTTTCGGAAGTGGAGCTACACAGAGTTGACCCTGAGTATGTTAAAGTTTCAGAGGATACAATTAGGCTAATAAAGGAAACAAAAGAGAGAGGAAACAAGGTTGTAGCGGTTGGCACAACTGTTGTAAGAGCTTTGGAAACAGCAGGTTTTGAACCCTTTGAAGGCTGGACAGACCTATATATATACCCGGGTTATAGCTTTAAAGTGGTGGACGCACTAATTACGAACTTCCATCTTCCCAAGTCTTCGCTCCTTTTCCTTGTGTGTGCCTTTGGAGGTAGAGAGTTTATCCTTCAGGCTTACAAAGAGGCGGTAAGAGAAAGGTATAGGTTTTACAGCTATGGAGATGGGATGTTGGTGCTCTAACTACTCCACCCAGTAGTTGGGAGCTTCCTTCGTTATCTGCACGTCATGCACGTGAGACTCTCTGTAGCCAGCCCATGTTATACGGACAAACTTTGCTTTTTGACGGAGCTCCTCAAGGTTCCTTGCACCCACATAGCCCATTCCAGACCTAAGACCCCCCACAAGCTGGTATATAACATCGCTAAGCCTCCCTCTGTATGGCACTCTGCCCTCTATACCCTCTGGGACAAACTTCTCAAGTTTTTCCTGTCCGTATCTGTCCGCACTCCTCCTACTCATCATAGCACCCAAAGAACCCATACCTCTGTATACCTTATAAGCTCTACCTTGATAGTAGACGGTCTCTCCAGGAGATTCCTCCGTGCCTGCCAAAAGGTTTCCAAGCATCACAGAGCTTGCACCCATAGCTAAGGCTTTGACAATATCCCCAGAATACTTTATGCCACCATCCGCTATTATGGGAACACCGTATTCTCTTGCCACTTCGTAAGCCCACCTTATGGCAGTAAGCTGAGGAACACCTACTCCTGCCACTATACGCGTGGTGCATATAGACCCAGGACCAACGCCCACCTTTATGGCATCCGCACCAGCCCTTATAAGGTCAAGGGTTGCCTCCTTTGTTGCCACATTACCCGCAATAACCTGCAGGTCTGAGTAATGAGACTTTATCTTTTCCACCGTTTCTATAACCCTCTTTGAATGCCCGTGCGCAGTGTCAACCGCTATCACATCCACACCTACAGAGACAAGAGCGGAAACCCTTTCCATGGTATCTGGACCTGTTCCAACCGCCGCACCTACCCTGAGCCTTCCAAACTCATCCTTACAAGCGTTTGGATACTTTTTCCTCTTGGTTATATCCTTTATGGTAATAAGACCCACGAGCTTACCCTCTTTGTCCACTATGGGGAGCTTTTCCACCTTGTGCCTTTGTAGTATCTCTGTGGCTTCCTCAAGGGTAACCCTTTCCTGAGCCACTACGAGGTTCTCAGAGGTCATAAAAAGAGAAACAGGCTTGTCGTAATCGGTAGACTTTATGAACCTTAGGTCTCTGTTGGTAAGAATGCCAACTAATTTGTTCTCGTCGTCCACAACCGGCACACCAGATATCCTGTATCTTTCCATTATCTCTAAAGCTTGCTTGACAGTAGTATCTGGCTTTACAGTCACGGGCTGGAGTATCATACCACTTTCGGACTTTTTTACCTTTTCCACCTCTTGGGCTTGCTCCTCTATGGAGAGGTTTCTGTGTATTATGCCAATGCCACCTTCTCTGGCAAGTGCTATAGCAAGGCGAGACTCTGTTACCGTATCCATTGCAGCGGATACGATGGGTATGTTAAGCCTTATCTTCTTTGTGAGCCAGGTGGAAACGTCCACCTCATGGGGCAAAACTTCAGAATACTGGGGAACTAAAAGTAGGTCATCAAAGGTATAAGCGTCAAAGATTTCCATGTATGTATTATATCAAACTTAGCACACAGTAGGGAAGTGTCTGGCTATCGCAAAGCAAC
>JBBKAW010000079.1 GCA_037722135.1 Aquificaceae bacterium | reverse complement strand
CCCCTTGCCTGCGAAACCTCATCCTGTGGAATATTTTTCTATAGGATGAGGAACTGTTTGTAAGGCTTTATGTTCCAGAATCTCCAAGATGGCTTCTTTCAAAGGGTAGGATAGAAGAAGCGGAGAGGATAGTGAGCAGAATTGAAATACAAGCAGGTGGTAGAAAAAGCCAAGAGACATGCCAAGTGCCAGTTTTTGAGGGAAATATCTTAGATGCGTCAAGGATAATCTTAGGCAGATACAAGTGGCGTTTTCTCTTTAGTGCCAGCATGAGTTTTACTATCCTTACTACCTACTATGGCATGATAACCTTGCTTCCTGTAATACTTTCTGAGGTTTACTCTCTAAGCAGTAAGGAAATACCTCAACTTCTCACGTTGGGAAGTCTTGGTGGGCTTATAGGCGGGCTTGTGGTGGCTCTGCTTGTGGATAAAGTGGGAAGAATTCCCCTTGGCATTCTCATTAGCTTGGCGTCAGCCCTTCTTAGCCTTTCTTTCCTCTTGGGTTTTGACATAAGGCTTACCTTCTTTCTATACTCCCTTATAGCCTTTTCCTTTGCCTCTGTTGCCTATGTAATAGCAACGGAGATATATCCCTCCTATATAAGGGCGTACGCCATAGGAATCTTGTCTATAATAGGCAGGCTTTCTGGTGCCTTTTCTCCCCTCTTTCTTGTGAGCCTCTCTCAGTTTGGTTTCAAATATGCCATGCTTGGGCTTGCCTCTTTCTGGCTTGTGGGCTTTGTTGCCTTTGTTATATGGGCTTTTAGGGGAATGGAAACAAAGGGTAAACCCTTAGAGGAAATTTCATAAAATAAATGGCATGCTCTTGGGGTTTATCCTTCTGTATATATTAGGCACTCTCCTTATAGGAGTTTTGGCATCAAGGCTCGTTAAAAATTCAAAGGACTACATACTTGCGGGTAGAAGCCTACCCCTCTATATGGCTACCTTTGTATCCTTTGCCACGTGGTTTGGCTCAGAGACGGTGCTTGGTGCCTCTTCCGTGATGGCAAAGGAAGGTCTTTTAGGCGTTATAGAAGACCCCTTTGGTGCAGCACTGTGTCTTATACTCATAGGTCTTTTCTTTGCCAAGCCTCTATACAGGATGAACCTCCTTACTATGGGAGATTTCTACAGAGTGGTGTATGGCAGAAAAGCAGAGGTGGTGGCAAGTTTTATGATAGTGTTTTCCTACTTTGGGTGGGTGGGTGCGCAGATGGTAGCCATAGGAATTATCCTTCAGCTCGTGTTGGGAGTTCCTCTCCTGTGGGGTATCCTTTTGGGTTTTGGTGTGGTGCTTTTTTATACCTTTTTGGGTGGCATGTGGGCGGTGTCCCTTACAGACTTTTTGCAAACCATAATGATAATAGTGGGTTTAATCGCAGTGCTTTATGAGGTTTCCTCTGGCTTTTCTCAGATAGCTCCAGTCCTTGCTTCCCAACCATTAGATTACTACAGATTTCTCCCAGAGCCTACCCTCAAGGACATACTCCTTTACATATCCGCATGGATTACCATAGGGCTTGGCTCTATCCCTCAGCAGGATGTGTTCCAAAGAGTTATGGCATCAAGGAGCGAAAGGGTTGCGGTGCTTTCAAGTATATCCGCAGGTTTTATGTATCTTACTGTAGCCCTCATACCTCTTATCCTTGCGGTTTTTGCAAGAACGAAGTATCCCGAGCTTTTGGATATAGACCCACAGCTTATGCTTCCCACTATGATAATGGAGCATGCGAGCCTTCCCACAAAGGTGCTCTTTTTTGGTGCACTGCTTTCTGCCATTATGAGCACTGCAAGCGCTGCAGTGCTTGCTCCTGCCTCGGTGCTTAGCGAAAACCTTATAAAGCCATATATAAGAAATCTCTCAGACAAAGGCTTTCTGTGGCTTACGAGGGCTTGTGTAGTCTTAGTTTCCCTTGTGTCCCTTATGTTTGCTCTCTCTGGAGAGTCCATATATCATCTTGTAGCAAGCTCCTCAGCCTTGAGCCTTGTATCCCTCTTTGTTCCTCTTACCGCAGGGCTTTACTTTAAGGGTTCAAACCCAGCGTCCGCCATAGCCTCCATGCTTTCTGGATTTTTCAGCTGGGCTCTGCTTGAGTATGTTTTCCACAACGACTTTGCTCTTCTTGTAGGTCTTGGCTTTAGCATAAGCTCCTATATACTTTTTAGTCTCATATGGAAGAGATAGCAATAAGAAAACTAAAGCAGGTAGGAAAGCTCCTTTATACAGAAGGTCTCGTAGATGCAAGGGCAGGCAACCTATCAGTAAGGTTAAAGGACAAGATAGTCATAACGCGTAGAGGAAGTCATCTTGGAAACCTTCAAGATTGGGATTTTATATCCCTTCCCTTAAAGGAAGAACATCTCCTTTCGGATAGAGCTTCCTCAGAGCTCGTGGTCCACAAAGAGATATACTTACAGACAGACTACCTTTCGGTAGTGCACGCACATCCCATTGGAGCAACCCTCTTGTCCTTTGAAAGGGACTACATAGAACCAATAGACTCCGAGGGCAAAGACCTACTTGGAAGGGTTCAAATAATCCCAGCCTATCCCTCTGGAAGTTTGGAGCTTGCAAGGGCGGTAGCCTTTGCCTTGAGGTCTTCAAAGCTCGTGGTGGTGAGGTCTCATGGCGTATTTTCCGCAGACCTTGACCCCTTTTATGCTTATGCTCATATTTCTGTCCTTGAGCGTTCTTGTAAAATACTCCTCTATGAGCGAGGTAAAATACAAAGGCTGTAAAATTCCGCCAGAGCTTTACTACGATATAGAAAACCAAGTATGGTATAGGCTTGAGCCAGATGGCACAGTGGTAGTTGGAGCTACAGACATAGGTCAAACAAGGGCAGGGAGAATGGTAAATGTAAGGATAAAGGCGGTAGGCAAACATGTGCCAAAGGGAAAGCCTATAGCGAGCCTTGAAAGCGGAAAGTGGACAGGACCAGTCCCAGCAGTCATAGAGGGAGAGGTGGTAGAAAGAAACGAAGAGCTCTTTGATACCCCAGACCTCATAAACGACTATCCGTATACCAAGGGTTGGATAGCAAGGCTAAAACCTACAAACCTTGAAAGAGACCTAAAGGACTTGGTTACTGGAGAGGAAGCGGTTAGAAAAATGCAAGAATACATAGATAG
>JBBKAW010000078.1 GCA_037722135.1 Aquificaceae bacterium | reverse complement strand
GGGTCTGTAAGACCCTAAAACCTTCTACGAAGATTATATCACAGATTAGCCTTTCTTACCCTCTGCAGAAGATTGTGGGCAAGTCTTGTGGGTTCTGGTATGCGGTAAAGGGATGTCCTAAGGACGAGGTCAATGGCGGTTCTTAGGCTTATTCTGTGTCCTACTGAGACATATACAGGTTCTGTGTTATCCTTTGTTCTCAAAATTGCTCCTATTACCTTTCCTCTGTAGGTTAGATAAGAATAGCTCCCTCTTTCTCTGTTTGGTTCTTTTCCATAACCAAAGAGGCGTGTTTTGGCAACGCCAACGCTTACCGCTCCCGTTTCTACTCCAAAGTGGGATGCTATACCACAGCCACGAGGATGGGCTATACCCTGACCGTCTATGAAAAACACATCCGGCTTTAGCTCCGCCTCTTGGTAAAGCTTAAGCATTAGAGGAAGTTCTCTAAAGGCAAGAAAGGTGGGAATGTAGGGAAAGTCCACCACGCCTTGGACCACCTTTTGGTAAACTACCCTTAGGTCCGAAAGCCTTATCACAACAAGGGATGCCCAAGCACGGGTTGGGTTTTCCTTTATGCTTTCAAAGGTAAGGTCTATCCCTCCGATAAGCTCTATCTTTTCAAAGTCATCTCTTTGTATCACCCTTTTGGCACACTGGAGCTGTATTTCTTCAAGTTCTTTATGCATGCTTTAAAATTCTAACATGGGGGTATTTGAGGCTTTAAAAACCTTTCTTGTAGGACACAGGGGAGTGCCAGAGCTTGAGTTGGAAAACACCTTACAGTCTATAGAAAAAGCCATTGAGCTTGGTGCACATGTGGTAGAGGTAGACATACAAAGAACGAGGGATGGGGTTTTTGTGCTTAGCCATGATGATAACCTGCTTAGAGTTTTTGGTGTAGGCTTAAATATAAGGGACGCAAGCTGGGAAGAGGTGGCAAAGGTTCAAAAAAATGGTTATCGCCCTGCAAGGCTTGAGGAAGCCTTTGAGTTGGTAAAAGGTAAGGTAGGCTTGTTTTTAGAGATAAAGCATCCAGAAGATGCGGAAGGGGTTTACAAAAAGGTATTAGAATACAAGGCAGAGGAATGGACCGCCATAATAAGTTTTTACCCTCAGGCACTTGAGGTGCTAAGGGGGAAAATAACCACTGGTCTTGTCTATTCAAAGCCACCGGGTATGATACCAGAGGCTAAGAAATTAGGTTGTCTGTTTGTCCTTCCCAAGTATGGGCTTGCCACTCAAAAGGCGGTAGATTTTGCTCACAGACTAAAGCTAAAGGTGGTTGCTTGGACCGTAAACGACCCACAAAAGGCAAGGGAGCTTTTTGAAAGGGGTGTGGATGGCATAGCAACAGACAACGTAAAAAAGCTCAAGGATACAACCCTTTCTACTTAAGAAGAACTATATTTTTATCCTATGCTGGTGGATGAGTTTGACGTAGCGGTTATAGGTGGGGGTCATGCAGGCATAGAGGCTGCACTGGCATCTGCACGCATGGGAGCAAAGACTGTCCTCTTTGTGCTAAATGCGGACACTATAGGTCAGATGTCCTGCAATCCCGCCATAGGTGGTATAGCAAAGGGAATAGTGGTTAGAGAGATAGACGCACTTGGTGGCGAGATGGGAAAGGCTATAGACCACACGGGCATACAGTTTAAGATGCTAAACACTCGCAAGGGCAAGGCGGTTTGGTCTCCGAGGGCTCAGGCGGACAAAAAGCTATACAGAGAATACATGAAGAGGGTTTGCGAAACCCAAGAAAATCTCCACATAAAGCAAGATGAGGTGGTGGACATCATTGTAGAAAATGACCGTGTGGTAGCGGTAAAGACCAAGCTGGGGCTTGAGTATAGGGTAAAGGCGGTGGTTGTGGCAACGGGAACTTTTCTAAACGGTCTTATATACATAGGAGATAAAACCTTTCCTGCAGGTAGGGCATGGGAACCTCCTTCCACGGGTCTTGCGGACTTTTACAAAAGACATGGCTTTCCACTTCTTAGATTTAAGACAGGCACTCCCGCAAGACTTGACAAGAGAACCATAGACTTTTCTAACCTTGAACCTGCACCGGGAGATGACCCACCACCCAAGTTTTCCTTTTGGACAGAGCCAGTAGGAAGCTACTGGTTTGAAAAGGGCAAAAAGCAAGCTCTATGCTGGATAACCTACACCACACCCAAAACCCACGAAATAATCCGTAAAAACCTACACAGAACAGCACTATATGGAGGTCTTATAAAGGGTATAGGACCAAGATATTGTCCCTCCATAGAGGACAAGGTGGTAAAATTCTCCGACAAGGATAGGCACACGGTCTTTCTTGAGCCAGAGGGCTGGGATACAGTGGAGATATATCCCAACGGTCTTTCTACCTCTTTGCCAGAAGAGGTCCAATGGGAGATGTATAGGAGCATACCAGGGCTTGAAAAAGTAGAGCTTATAAGACCTGCTTATGCCATAGAATACGACGTAGTGCCACCCACAGAACTCTATCCTACCCTTGAAACCAAAAAGATAAGAGGTCTCTTCCATGCAGGAAACCTAAACGGAACTACTGGTTATGAAGAGGCAGCAGGGCAGGGTATCCTTGCAGGTATAAATGCAGCACTTAGAGCCTTTGGCAAAGAGCCCATATACCTAAGAAGAGATGAAAGTTATATTGGCATAATGGTGGATGACCTTGTAACGAAGGGCGTGCTTGAGCCTTATAGACTTTTTACTTCAAGGTCTGAATACAGACTCCAACTCCGACAAGACAACGCCATTCTTAGGCTCTCTAAACTTGGCTACGAGCTTGGTCTCCTCACAGAGGAGCAATACAAAATGGTAAAGGAGCTACAGAGAGAAATAGAGAGCTGGGTGGAGTTTTACAAGTCTCAAAGGGTTGCAGTGGCGGTTGGCTCTGACACAAGGAGCTATACACCCTCACAACTTCTCACCGCGGAGTATACCATAGATGACCTAAAGGCTTTTGGTTTTGAAGTTCCAGAGCATCCCTACGTAAAGGAAGAGGTGGAGGTTCAGCTAAAGTATGAGCCTTATATAGAAAGGGAGAGGAGGTTAAACGAAAGGCTAAAGAAACTGGAAAGTATAGCACTTCCACAGGATATGGATTATGACAAGGTCCCAGGGCTCACCCACGAAGCAAGAGAAAAGCTCAAAAAATTCAGACCCATGACGGTGGGTCAAGCAAGCAGGATAGATGGCATAACTCCAGCCACAATAACCGCCCTCTTGGCATACCTTGGAAAGTTAGATTAGAGCATATCCCTTACCACTTTGCAAAGG
>JBBKAW010000077.1 GCA_037722135.1 Aquificaceae bacterium | reverse complement strand
TACTGGAACATCTCTACAAGTGGGATAATTTTAGAAACCTCGCCGGTGGAGAAACTGCGGGAAGAGGCTGGATAAAAAGCATAAACAACGCAAGAAAGGATATCTTGGCGGAGTTTAAGAAGTATCCAAGTCTGAGGAATAAGCTTCCTAAGGAAATAGACAAGGCATGGATAGATGCGGTGAGAAACTTAGAAAGATGGCTTGAAGACAACGGTTATGAGCCAGAGGAGTTTAATATTCCAGAGGAATGTCCCTATACTTATGAGGAAGCCATGACAAGGGACTTGAGAAAGGAGCTATGAGGATATTTTTATTACTTTTGGAGGTGTTTTTTATGGCAACAGTGGTTTTTGCTGGAGAGCTAAGGACTTATAAACTCCCTAACGGTGCAAAGTTAGTGGTAAATAAGAGAGAGGATACAGAAGCGGTAGCCTTGCACGTGTGGTTCAAGGTTGGCTCTGCCTACGAGGACTATCAGCAAAAGGGTATGGCTCACTTTTTGGAGCATATGCTCTTTAACGGCTCGGAGAAGTATCCATACGGACAGATAGACTACATTATAGAAAGTCTTGGTGGAAACCTTAACGCCGGCACTTCAAAGGATTATACCTTTTACCACATAACTATAGCAAAGCCCTATTGGAAACAAGCCCTTGAAGTGCTCTATCAGTTAACTCAAAAGCCTCTGCTTTTGGAAGATATGGTGGAAAAGGAAAAGCCCATTGTTATAGAGGAGCTAAGGCGTGGAAAGGACAATCCTACTACAGTCCTGTGGGAAGAGTTTGAAAAGGTCTTTTACAAGGTCTCTCCATACAGACATCCCATTATAGGCTACGAGGAAACCATTCAGAAGTTTACAAGAGATATGCTCCTCGAGTTTTATAGGAACTTCTACCAGCCAAGGAATATGTTTGTGGTGGTGGTGGGAGATGTGGAGCCGGAGGAGGTCTACAAGGAAGTGTTGGAAACCTTTGGAAAAGAAGAAGGTAAGCCTGTGCCAAAGGTGGAGATATTGCCAGAACCGGAGCAGTTGGAAAACCGTTCAAAGACCATAAGGGACAAAAGGGTGGAAAGGACCTATTGGCTCATAGGTTGGAGAGCTCCTGCCATAGGCACAAAGGAATACTACGCCCTTGCAGTGCTTGACCAAATATTGGGAAATGGTAGGACTTCTCTCTTTTATAGGGAGTTAAGGGAAAAGGGTCTTGTTTACAGCGTATCTACAGGAGACTTTGGAAGACCAAGGGATAACCTATTTTTCATTTACGCTACCTTAGACCAAGATAGGTTGGAGAAAGTAAAGGCAAAAGTCTTTGAGCTTATGAGGTCTCTCAAAGAAACTTTGACAGAAGAGGAGGTTCAAAAGGCAAAGGAAAGGCTCATAAATTCAGAAGCCTTTGCCCTTGAGAGGGTAGAAAGGGATGCCTTTTATATTGGTTATTCTCTTACCGTTGTAGGTCTGCTGGACTATTACAAATACTTTGACAACAACATAAGAAGCGTGCGTCGTGAGGATGTGTTAAGGGTTCTTGAGAAATACATCCTTAGCAAGCCTTACAGTGAAGTTATTATGGTGCCAGAGAGATGAGGTTTATAATACTTTTGCTTTTTTTGCTTAGTCTTTCCTTTGGAGGTGCAAGGGTGCAGGAACACATTTTGGAAAATGGAGTAAAGCTGATAACAAAGGAAACAAAGGGAAGAGGTATAGTTTCTGGTGTGATATTTATAAGGTCTGGGACGCATGGGGAGAAAAGGAGAGGGCTTACAAACCTTACCGCCTTGCTCCTTACAAAAGGCACAAAGACCTATAGCTCTTACCAGATAGCAAGCGCCTTTGAGGACTATGGAGGTAGCATATACGCCTCTGCCAGCGATGATTATGTGGAGATAGGCTTTTCCACTAAGGTGGAGGGTCTAAAGGAGGGTCTAAGAGTCATAAGGAGTATGCTCCTTGAGCCACTCTTTTCTGAAGAAGACCTTGAGAGGGAAAGACGAAACGTGCTACAGGCTATAAGGGCGAGAAGAGAAAGGGGGCAAGAGCTTGCGGTGGACGCTCTGCGAAGAATTACCTACAAGGGTTCTAACTACGAGGTTTTTCCTCTTGGTCTTGAGGAAGATGTAAAGGCTATAAGCAGGGAAGATGTGATAAACAGGTGGCAGGAAATACTGCGTTCTAAAAATGTGGTGGTAAGTCTTGTGGGAGATTTTAAGACAGAGCAGGTTTTACCTATGCTTAGAGAGGTTTTTTCTGAAATTCCTGAGGGAGAGTATCCACTAAATCCTGTGGATGTGCCTATGAGGGAAGACCTATTAGAAAGGGTGAAAAGACCGGGCTCTCAAGCTACGGTGCTCTGTGCCTTTGACGCTCCTGAGTTTAAGGGAAGAGAATACTTTGCCTTTAAGGTGTTGGATGCTGTGCTTGGAGATGGTATGACCTCAAAGCTCTTTAAGGAACTTAGAGAAAAAAGGGGCTACGCCTATGCGGTCTATTCCACATATCCCACTCGCCTTTCCTCTCCAAGGCTAATAGCCTATATAGGCACTTCTCCTGAGAAAAAGGAAGATGCTCTTAGAGACTTGGTGGAAGTGATAAAGAATAGTGAAATAACGCCAGAGGATGTGGAGCTTGCCAAAAATAAGATAGTGGGAAACTTTTTGTTGGCTCGCCAAACGAGGGCAAGACAGGCATGGTATTTAGGCTTTTTTGAGGTAATGGGCTTTGGCTGGAGGATGGACTCAGAGTATGTGGACAAAATAAGGTCGGTGAGTTTTGAAGAGGTGCAAGCCTTAAGAGAAAAATACCTTAAAATACATCACTGCGTGGTGGTGGAACCCTAATGGGAGACTTTACAAAGGCTGGACTTGACAGAGGAGACCTGCAGAAGGAGCTGGAGCATGTTTTAATATCTGCAAAAATGCTTTACAGAACCTACTTGGCAGGCATAGAAGACCTCACAGAAGAAGAGCTTAGCTACGACCTTATAGAATACAAAGACCAGCTTGAGAGGGTAATCATTCCCTTAGTCAAAAGGGCGGAAGCGGAAGGGGATGTAAAGCTTGTGGATATGGCTTACGAAATTAGATATACCTACGAGAAGCTCTTAGAGCTCATTCAACAGAAGCTAAAAACCTCTTGAGCTTTTCTATGGCATTAGCCTTTATTTGAGAAACCCTTGCCATAGACACGCCTAAAAGCCCTGCCACCTCTTTTAGTGGTAGCTCCTCGTAATAGAGAAGCTGTAAAACCAACTTTTCTCTGTAGTCAAGAGTCTTTGCGACTAGTCTCCGAAAAATTACGAACTCACAAACAAAAGCTATAATAT
>JBBKAW010000076.1 GCA_037722135.1 Aquificaceae bacterium | reverse complement strand
ATATTGGTAGTAGTCCAACTTATGGAGCTTGGGGTAAAGGAGATAATAGCCAAGGCGGTAAATCCTCTCCATGGAAGAATAGTTTCCAATACTCATAGCGGAAAACTACAGCATCTTTGAGATGAAAGCGCCACAGAGACTGTACAACAAAACCCTTAAGGAGCTTGACTTAAGAAGAAAATACGATATGACGGTCCTTGCCATAAAGAGAGGCGACAAGTTCATAGTCAATCCATCAGCTGAAGAGGTAATAGTTCAAGATGATATTGTGGTGGTGTTAGGCAGGAGGGAGAAGATGGGAGTTCTGTGATAATATAACAGAGATGCGAAAGCTTTTTATAGCCCTTCCCTTTGTTCTTATTGTGGCTTTGGTGCTTTTCTTTGCGGTAAGGGGACACAAAGAAAACTACGCAGTTGTCAAAGAAGAGGAGGTTAAAACCCTCGTTTATGGCTCTGGCTATGCAAAGGCGGAAAACTATGTGGTTGTAAAGGCGGAAGTTTCTGGCTATGTGGAGGAGGTTTTCGTAAAGGAGGGAGACTTTGTAAGAAAGGGACAGCCTCTTGCTACTATTGACTCAAAGACCATAGATGCAAGCATAAAGGAAGTGTCCGAAAGGCTAAACCTTGTGCGTGAAAGACTAAAAGAGGGCTCTGCTTATCTAAAAAGCCTTGAAAGTGCCATTGAGTCCGCAAGGATAAACATGGAAAACAGCAAAAACCTTTTTGAAAGAAGAGAAAGGCTTTTTTCTCAGGGTCTAATATCCAAAGAGGCATACGAGCAGAGCAAAACTCAATATGAGTTAAGCAAGAGAGAATACGAGAGGTTAAAAAACACTTATCAAGACGCTATAGTTTCCCTTAGGTCCGAGGAAAGGGTGCTATTAGCAGAAAGGGAGAGGCTATTGAGGGAAAAGGAAAAGTATGTTATAAGAAGTCCTATAGATGGGTATGTTCTCAAAAAGTTTGTAAACCCGGGGGACTATATAAACCACATGAGTCAGGAAAACAGGCTTTTCTCAATAGGTTCAAAGGGTTGGGAAGTTTGGCTTGAGGTGGACGAAGAGTATGCAGGCATGCTAAGGGAAGGTCAAAGGGTTATCCTTAGGGTAGATGCTTACCCTAATGAGAGGTTTGAGGGGAAAGTCTCTCAAGTAATAAGAGAAGTTGACAGGAATAGGAAACTTATTACTGTGAAGGTCCATGCGGAGCTACCCGAGAACCTTCCCAATGGCTCAACGGTGGACGGTCAGATAGAAGTGGAAAGAAAAAGGGCAATCCTTATCCCAGCAAGTGCTTACCAAGAGGGCTATGTGCTTTTGTATGACGGCGTGAGAAGGGTCAAAGTGCCTGTAAAGGTTGGCAGGAGGTATGGAGAGTATCTTGAAGTCTTAGAGGGGCTAAAGCCTGGGGACAAAGTGGTAGTGCCATGAAGCATGTGCTTTTTGTGGCTTTTAAACTTCTCCTTCAGAGGAAAAGGCAGACCTTTGTTTCTGTGCTTGGCGTTTCCATAGGTGTCTCCGCCTTTATAGTGATGAGCTCTCTTATGCTCGGCTTTCAAAACTACTTTATACAGCAGGTGATAGACCTTGAGCCACACATAAAGATAAAGCCAAGAGAGGAATCTCAGCAGGTGGAAGCCAATGCGGTCTTGCTTGGAGAAAAACCAAAGGAAAAGGACAGGATACTGGGCTGGCAGGATATAGTGCAGGAGGTAGAAAAGCATCCAGAGGTTTTGGGTGTAGCTCCAAGACTTGTAAGCAGAGGCATTCTAAAGTATGGGGTAAAGGACAAGCCAGTAACCCTTTTGGGCATTGACCCTCAAAGAGAGCCAAAGGCATCCATTATAGAGAAGTTTTTGGTGCATAAAAACCTACACAGACTGGAGACAAACAGAACAGGGGTTATCATAGGAGTCCTCGTGGCAAAAAGCCTTGGCATAAATGAGCTTGGCAAAAAACTTCTCTTAGTGGCACCCAACGGACAGACTCTTTTAGTTACAGTAGAGGACTTTTTTGAATCTGGCATAACCAACATAGACGAAGCAAGGGTATACATAAACATAAAGACCCTACAGAGCCTTTTGGAAAAGCAAGGGGAGGTCAACGAAATAGTGATAAAAATAGTAGATGTAAACAATGCGGAAAAACTCTCAAGAGAACTCCAAGAGTCTATACCCTACGAAGTAGAAAGCTGGCAGAGGGCATACAGGAACTTCCTAAGCATCTTCAAAATACAAAACACTATAACCTACATGATAGTCTTTGCCATATTGACCGTGTCCGCCTTTGGTATCTTTAACATAATAATGATGACCGTATTGGAGAAGAAAAGGGATATTGCCATTCTAATGGCTATGGGTTTTTTGAGAAGGGATATTCTTCTCATCTTTATGGTAGAGGGCTTTGTGATAGGGATTCTTGGTGCTATAATTGGGTCTTTGCTGGGCTTTGGACTTCAAGAATACCTTGAGTCCATAAGGCTTGATGTGGAAGGACTTGTAAGGACAAAGGGTTTTGTGCTTGACAGAAGTCCCATTTTTTATGTGTATGCCTTGGTCTTTTCTCTCTTCTTTTCCCTTCTGGCAAGCCTATACCCATCCTATAGGGCAAGTAGACTAAACCCTGTGGACATCTTTAGAAGCCAATGAGGATAATAGAGTTAAGAGGTGTAAAAAAGTCTATAGGTCAAGAACAGATACTTAAGGGCATAGACCTTGAGGTATACAGTGGAGAGTTTGTTGCCATAATAGGGGCAAGTGGCTCTGGTAAAAGCTCCATGCTCTACATTATGGGTCTTCTTGACAGACCTACAGAGGGAGAGGTCTTATTTGAAGGTCAAGTGGTTGATTTTTCCGACGAGAAAAAGCTATCGGAGATAAGAAACAAAAAAATAGGTTTTGTTTTTCAGTTTCACTACCTACTTCCCGAGTTTACCCTTTTGGAAAATGTTATGCTACCTGCCATAAAGATGGGTATGGAAAGAAAGCAAGCGGAGGAGAGAGCTTATGAGCTTTTGAGGGCTTTGGGGCTTGGTGGAAAGGAAAGGAGAAGGATTTTTCAAATATCTGGCGGTGAGATGCAAAGGGTTGCCATAGCAAGGGCTCTTATGAATAAGCCTTCTGTGATACTTGCGGATGAGCCAACGGGAAACTTAGACAGCAAAAACACTCAAGCGGTCATGGAAATATTCAAAGAGATAAACTCTCAAGGCACTACCATAGTGATGGTAACCCACGAGCTTGAGTTGGCAGAGCAAGCTCATAGGATAATAGAGGTAAGGGATGGGGTTATTCTAAGCTGAGTTTTAACTCTACAGGGTGAATTAGCAA
>JBBKAW010000075.1 GCA_037722135.1 Aquificaceae bacterium | reverse complement strand
AATGTGAACCCTATTCTTGAAATGGCGAAGCTTATTCAAACCCACAGAGCTCACGAGGTTTATTCCAATCTTATAAGGTCTCTTGATGCCATTTATGAGAGGTTTAACCAGAGCTTTTAAAAAAGGCTCTTTTGTGCAGAGGCTTTTGAAAGGCTGTCAAGCTCCTTTATAAGGCTTTTCATTTCCAATTCTTCAAACCTTTTCCTTAATGCGTTAAAGTTAGGGCTTTTTAGTCTTAACTCTTCTTCTTTTAGGCTTAAACCCTCTACTTTTTGCAGTTTTAGAAGAGATAAAGCAAGCTCAAGGCTTTCTCTGTTTGCCTGAGGAAAGGCTCTAAGGAAGTCTTGCCAGTTTCTCAAAAGGTTTTCCACACTACCGTAGGCTTCAAGAACTTTTATGGCAGTCTTTGGACCTATACCCTTTACGCCTTCTATATTATCCACCTTATCACCCACAAGGGCAAGGTAGTCTGGAAGTTTTTCTGGTGGAACGCCAAACTTCTCCAAAACTTTTTTCCTGTCAAAGACCTCACCGCTTATGGGATTAACCACTACCAGCCTTTCACACACAAGCGACAGTATATCCTTGTCTGGTGAGTAGACTTTTACAGAAAAGCCTCTTTCAAGAGCCCACCAGCTTACGGTTGCAATTATGTCATCCGCCTCATAACCTTCCACTTCATACCTTTTAATGCCAAGAAGGTCAACAAGCTCCTTTATAACTGGTATCTGGACCTTTAAGGGGTCTGGCATGGAAGGTCTTTTGGCTTTGTATTCTCTATAGACCTCTTCTCTCTTTGTGGGTGCAGGCAGGTCAAAGGCTATGGCAAAGTAAGAAGGCTTTTCTGTTTTTAGTATGGAAAAGATAGCCCTCATAAAGCCGTATATGGCGCCGGTGGGAAAGCCAGACCTTGTAGAAAGAGGTGGAAGAGCAAAAAAGCTCCTATACAGAAAGGCGGAGCCGTCAAGGAGATGCAAAACCTTCATGGAGAGCCCTTCTGTAATAGCCTTTCATAGCTTCCACAAGGCTTCTTGTAGCCTTTTCCACATCCTCAAAACCCAGTATGGCAGAAACCACCGCAATACCCTTTGCACCCGCAGAAAGCACCTCCGCAACCCTGTAGTGGGTTATGCCACCTATGGCTACGATGGGCTTTGAGGTTAGCTTTACCGCTTGACGCAGACCCTCTATACCCACCAATTTGTAGTTTGCCTTTGTGGTAGTCTCATACACAGAACCAAAGCCTATATAGTCTATGGGAAGATGCTCCACCTCTTTTAGCTTATCCACAGAGTTTACTGAGTATCCTATAAACATTTTGTCTCCTACAAGTTTTCTAACCACATCGGGAGGAAGGTCTTCTTGACCCACATGAACACCGTCCGCAGACACTGCAAGAGCTAAGTCCACCCTATCGTTTACCACAAGCTGAACATTATACCTTTGAGTGAGCTCTCTAAGAACCAAAAGCTCCTCATACATCTGCCTTGTGGACTTGTTTTTAAACCTATACTGGAGTGCAGTTATTCCACCCTTTATGGCGGACTCTATGGTAGATACGAGGTCCCTGTCCATAAAGTAGCGGTCATCGGTTACAAGGTATAGGGTTAGGTTTGGCTTTTTCATCCTTTCCTCCTGTTGCAAATGATATTCAGTTAGACTATATTATAAGATATGCAGTTGGAAGAACTAAAACAGAAGTTTGAGCAGTTTTTGCGACAGAACGGACACAAGATAACTAAGGGCAGGTTTGAGATAATAGACAAGATAGCCAGCTATGGTACTCACTTTGAGATAGAAGAACTTGTCCGCTGGATAGCAAACCAAGACAGGTCTATAGCAAGCAGGTCCACCATATATAGAACTGTTAGACTTCTCCAAGAGTTTGGCGCGGTAAGAGAGGTAATAAAGCTGGGCAACAGAACCATATACGAGTTTACCGCAGGAAAGCCACACCACGAGCATCTCATATGCGTGGAATGCGGGAAGATAATAGAGTTTTACAAAGAGGAAATAGAAGAATTACAAGACAAGGTATGCGAAGAACACAACTTTACACCTCTGAACCACAGACTTGAAATTTTTGGTATATGCTCGGATTGCAAGGTAAAAAAATATGAGAATAGAAGGCTGGAAGTTGGAGCTTAAAACTACGAGAGCAGGGCATATAAAACCCAGCGAGGACTTTAGCTCTCATCTTAACTCTGCTATGGAAAAACAGCAAGAGCATGTAAATAAAGAATCCTTGCCAGCAAAAGTATGGTATCCCTAAGGAGTTAATCTATGCAATAATAAAGCAAGAGAGCAATTTCAACCCTATGGCTTACAACAAAAACAAGGATGGCACAGAGGATAGAGGTCTCATGCAGGTCAACTACCAGCACAACCTAAGGCTTATGAGAGAATATGGCATAACAGACCCAAACCAGCTTTTTGATATAGAAACCAACATAGAGCTTGGAGCAAGGATACTCTACGAAAACTTCCAAAGGTTTGGCAACTGGGTAATGGCTGTAAAAGCCTACAATGGGCTGAAGGCAGACAACTGGGACTATGTGAGGAGAGTTTTTGAAAAGCTTTCTCTTTTTAGGTGAGCTTGAGATTTATGACCTCTTGACAAGGAAGTTTTTGTTTGATATACTAAAGGGGAGAAAGTTAAGATAGGGTAGGAGGTGTGGCTATGGAGAAGGAAACCAACCAGCTAATAGAAAAGATAAAAGCTGTAGTCTCCTCAACAAGGGATTTGCTAAGTAAATTGGAAGAAAGAGAGGATATTCTAAAGGAATTTGATATTGATATTTCCAACTCTAAAAAGGACGAAATAAGGAAAGCAATAAAAGATTTGGAATATTACAAAGATAAACTTGAAAAAGATATCATAGAGGTGGCATTCGTTGGTTTGGAAAAAGCAGGAAAAAGCACCCTTATAAATGCAATAATCTCAAAGGATATACTACCATCTGATAATAAGAGGACTACATATACAATAACACGGGTGGAATATGATGAAAATCAGAGGGTAGAAGTTACTTTTTATAACGAAGAGGAGTTCAATAATGAAGTTTTTAGAAGATTGTTAAAAGAAATAGAATATCCTAATTATGAACGTCACACAATTGACACTGTTGAGAAGGGTGATATTGAAAGGTATTTTGAAAAACTTAAAAAAGAAAATCCTAACTTGTATAGTAAGCATGCGGACACTACCAAGAATGATATTCTCGAAATATTAGAAGGTAAGAAAGAGATAAAGAAGCTATTGGGAAGGGGTAAACTCACAAAGACCTTTGAAAACTTGGATGCTGAAACAAGGAGCTATATAACTGACAAGCACAAAAGTAGAGCGGTTAAGGAAGTAAGAATATACACTAATGCTTTGAAAGACATAAAGAACGTCATAATCCTTGATATGCCAGGTTTTGATTCGCCTACGTTAATACACTTCAAGTTTACAAGAAGTAAGATAGACCAAGCGGACGCGGTGGTGTTTGTAAAAGAGGCGGTCAAACCAAGTATTAACAGGTCAGAAGCGGAGATAATTAGAGATGCAAGAGATGATGAAGGCGTTGCTTTAAAGGATAAGGTTTTTTATTTTTGCAATAAATCCGACATGTTTCGTAGTAAGGAAGAGCTTGAAAAAGTCAAGAAAGATTTCAAACAAGAGCTTGAGCGGTATAATATACTCAAAAATGACAGCAGAGTAGATAGGATAATCTATGGTTCTTCTCTTGCGGAGCTTCAGAAAAAGGGTGTATATGAGGGAGAAGAAGCATATAAAAAACTACAAGAGCTTGGCTTTGCGGATACAGGAATACAAACTCTATTAGACAGAATAAGAGAGTATAACCAAACGGAGAGAAAGGAGGTTCTCTTAGAAAGAATTCACAGGCGTTTTAGAAAAGTGGAAGATTTTGTTAAGGAACTTCAAGAAAAGCTGGAAAGGATTGATATAGAAGAGATTCCTATGGATACGTATATGGAAAACTTTCTTGCCACTATAAGACAAAGTAGAGAATTAATAGAAAAGGGACTTAATGAATTTCATATCAAGAAAAAACATGAATTAGACAATGGAAATATATCAGAGGAAATCAAAAAAGAGTTGGATAGGATACTGGCTTCTGGGGAGCTTCTAAGTGAAGATAGAGTAGAAGACATTAAAAAGAAACTTGCCTTGCATACCTCTACAAAGGAAGAAAGACCAGATGCATTTAATAGAGAGCTGAGGAAGGAACTTAGCGATATCATAAGGAAGAGGATTTATTCAACCGTTCAAAAGCATATAGAATTGGACCTTAAAAAGGTAAGAGAAGATATAGAGAAGATTTTCTTAGAAGGTTTTAGGATGAATGAGATAAATGAGGCATTTTTGGAAGGATTACGTGAGCTCCTAAGAAAAAATAATGTAGACTTTTCTCCTGAAAAATTTGATTTTACGAAACTTATAGAAAGGTTTGGTGGAGATGTCATACAACTACTTATCCTAAATCCGCTTGCATCACAGGACAGAGAAAACAAGTTTAAGGAGATAGAGAAGGAGTTTTATAGCTTAATAGCCTACCATAAGGACTTTAATCCAGAAGAGCCACCTGCTAAAATGCGAATAGTTAATGTCTTACTTTGGCATGAGGATGATTTTGCACAGATAGAAGAGAGATTTAAAAAGATACTTGAGAAAAAAGACATACAGCTAAGTGAGGAAGAGTTTGAAGAGTGTAAGAAACTTATACTAAAAAGTTCTGACGCTGAAGAGCTTTTGAATAAACTGGAAACCAATAAGTATTTGGATAGTGATAATGTGAAAAAAACTATTGAGCAGTATATTAAGTCAGAAGCTACCAAAGAGAAAAAGAAGGAAAGAAAGATAGAGCCTCCAAAGAACTATGATGAAGTTATACAGGAGATAAAAAGGGATATTGATAACCTCAGAAACTTTCTCATAGATTGTGTCGTTAATGCTATAAACATAGAAAAGTTAGTCGTAAATCAGCTAACTTCTTATATAAATATGATTATTTCTTTGATTAAATCGGAGGATTTTGAGGACTTCGTCCGTAGAAACATGAAACATATAAGACCAGAGATATACAGAGAGGTTGGAAAGCGTGCAGAGGAAAGTGAGTTTTTAAAGGAATTAAGGCAAAAAGTAAAGGCTGTTATAAACTCTTTGGAGGGGAGATATGAATATAAAAGTAGTTAAAGTCAGAACCGATAAAGAAATGTATGATGCGGTATTGGAAGGTAATATTCCAGTATTGGACTCGGATAAAGAGCTTTATAAGATTTTAGAAGAGGTTGGGAAAAGTATAGATGATGATGAGATTAAGTATAATCTGAAGACTTGTAAGAATATACGCTTTAGTAAAGATTTAATGTTGTATGTAGATGGGGTCAAAGAGCGTAGTTTTAGAGAACTTTATGAGTTTGTTGAGTATTACTATAGAAATGAGGATATGTTTAAGAGAGATAGGCACGAAAATAAATTCAGAGATGTATATCTTGTCTTTGATTTTGACGAAGAAAAGGAAAAGGATACGGGAACGGTTAAGAAGTTAAAGGAAGAGTTCTTTGATACTATTCAACAGCTGATATACCTGGATATACACATGGATGTTTATACGAAAGGTTTCTTGGAAAAGAAGAGGATAGTGGAAGAGTTTAAGAAGGAGCGTTGGAAATTTGAAGAATTGGTTAAAAAGGCTATAGATGAGATTGATAGTCTGATTGCAAATACGAAGGATACTGAAGAGATAAAGAGCACAGCTTTGGAAAACTTGCATAAGATAGGAGAGCTACTATATAAATTGGAAAGTGAGATAAAAATAGCGATTTTTGCCACAAAAAAGACTGGTAAAAGCATGGTGGTAAACGGTTTAATTGGAGAAGAATTAGCTCCAACGAGCCTTGAGCTTCCAACTCCTTGCAATATTCTGTTTAAACCCATAGAGGAGAATAAGATTATAGTGCGTGATGAGAAGGAAGAAAGGGAATTTACTAATGCCTATGAAGTAAAAAATTATTTGAAAGAGAAATTTGAAAAAGTAAAGGAAGAGGGGTACAGAATACCAGATATTGAAATTTCATATCCATATAATATGTATAAGACTAAGAAATATATGATTTATGATACTCCTGGACCTGACCTTGCGACTAAAGAACAGAGTATGGGACATAGTGAAGTATATAAAACTGCTTTGAGTAATTCTGATGTTGCGGTGTTTATCATTGACTATACCAAATATGCTCAACAATCAGAGGTTGACCTTTTGGAAAGTATTAGAGAAGAGTTCAAAAACAGAGATATGGTTTTAATATGTGCGGTCAATAAGATAGACCAAGTTTTTAACGATGCTGACTCTGAAAAGATGCCTATTAGAATAGCGGACTTTATCCGTGCTAAATATAAGAGTATGGGTTATAGGAATATAATAGTTATTCCCATATCCGCTATGACTTATTTCTACATGCAAAAGTTGGCTAATAGATTTCCTGAGGTAAAGGGTGAAGATTTTGCTGGTGCTTTGGAGCGTATTAAGAGCATTATCAAGGCTAAAGAAGAACCTCAAAAAGAATACAAGACTTATTTAGCATTCATACGAAATATAGCAGGCAGTTTGGAAACCATTTATGACATAGAAGTCTCTTACGAAAGCATTATAAAGTTCTCTGGGTTTGAACTTTTTAGACGATACGTGGAACAAGTAGTCTTTTCAAAAGCTGAGGTTGATAGAGTCTATAATGTGATTACTAAAATAGGAATACACTATAATGCAATAAAGAACGAGATAGAGAACAGGCTAAATATTTTAAAAAGACATAAAAGTAGTATAGAGAATCTTTCTAAGGAAATTGAAGAGTTTGAAAAGAAAGACCTGAAGGATATAAAGCAGGAAATAGAAAGTCTAATAGAAGAATTACAAGGTAAGGAAAAAGAATTGAAAAAAGCTGTTAGGAGTATTCTGAAAAGCAGTTTTAAAAGAGCGGAGAAAAACTCTAAGGAAGCTCTTAAAAACAATTTAAAGGAAATTAGAGATAAGTTTTCGAATGATGATAAATACAAAGATATCATTTCAAATAGGACTACTCCAGATGAATTCCTTGAAGAGTTCAGAGAATCGTTATTAGAAGTAGTTGAAAATAGCTTGAGATCTACAGGCTTGGAGGAACACATAAAAGATGGAATAGACGCTCTGTTAGAAGAAATTTCCAAACAAAACGAAGATATCAATAAAGAAATAGAAGACTTAATTAATAAGCTAAGAGAAAAGGTTCTTCACTTGAATAAAAAAGCTAAGGAAATACTGTATGGGGAGGATAAAGCTATAGAAGAAGAGTTTAAGGATATGTTGAGTTTACCAATCTTTAAGCCTGAAATTAGTCTTAGTGAAATAGAGAGTTTAATAGAGATAATTCTTGAAGATTACAAGAATATGAGTGTTGACACTTTTGCATCTAACTTTAGAGAAAAGGTGAATATGGAAACTAAAGGATTTATAAATTGGCTGAGGAAACTATTTTTGAAGGAGGATATAGTAAGAGAGCTTAAAGAATATTTCGGAAGGGAATTTGAAGAAATTAAGGATAAGATTGAAGATATTCATGAAAATTACATAGGAGAACTTGAGGATAAACTGGAGGAAGAGATAGATAAGCTTAATTCAGAAATTGAAAAACATTTCAAAGATTTTAGAGGAATATTGGACGAATACTATAAATCAAGCTTTAGCGTTATAGAAAGGGTAAAAGAGGATGCAAAGAGAGAAGAGAAAGATAAGCAAAGGATAATAGATATGTTAGAGCGTGTATACAGTAGTGTGAAACCGCTCAAAGATAGATTGGAAGCTATAGCACAAAGACAAAATTTATTGTAGGATAAATCAAAACACGGAGGTAAAAACAATAATGCTGAATAATACTATAAGCTTAGCTATAAGAGAAAGATATTACGAGAAGATACAGCTGAAAAATGATGAGCTTATTAAGTTCTTTAAAGCTTTTGATGAAAACATCTCCAGCGAAGAAAGACTTGCAAAAATAGAAAAATTTCTAAAAGACCTTGATGATAGGGTAAGGAGAATAACAGGAAAAGACTCTTTCTATTCGCTTTGCTTATATTTGATAAGAGAGCATTATAAAAAGAAAGGTAAAGATGTTGGTCTACAAAATATCCCAGAATTGACTGCAATATACATACTATATACCAGAGCAGGGGAAAGCATATTAGATACATTGAATATAGAATCTGAAGACAAGAAGTTTATATGGGAATTTATAAAGCTTGTTGGTTCATATCTAAAAGATAAAGAGGAAAGCAACTACGAAGAGCGTGTAGGAAAATATGAGGCTGAAATGAAACCTATAGCGACTATTAAGAAGGAAGAGAGAAAGAAAGCTGTTAGCATAAAGGATGTGTTAATTTTTATTGTTGTTGGTATTGGAGTTGCAATTATTACCATCCTAATTCTTAGTAGGTTGTTCCCAATATGAGAATATCTGAACTTACTCAAAAACAAAAGGACTTTCTAAAAAACCTCTTTGAGATTGAGGAGCTTCCGGAGGATATGGAGTTGGAGGAGTTTCTTGCCTCAAGAGGCTGTAAGCTATACGAATGCCTAAGTTGTGGCAAGCTGGTATTTCACGATAATTATGAGTTTTGGAACTTAACGGATTGCTGTGATGACAATTCAAAGCTGGTAGAAGGTGGGCTACTTTGTGAGATATGCTACTCAAGAACTCCAGAAAACCTAAAGCACTGGATATTTTTCAGACCTACTTACTACAAAGAAGTGAACTTTTTGCCACCAGAAGGGAAAAACAAGCCGATAAAAGGGCAACAGGAGGATATATGATGACATTGCATTTCCGCACCATAATCCCAAACTCTAAATCCGTAATCTTTTCTAAAATTTCATTTGCTAAAGAGCAAAGTTTGGTTTATGATAAACTCAACATAATAGTCGGGAGGATGGAAAGATGAAAAAGCTGGTTTTATTGATAGTCTGGGCTATATTTGTGGCTATACTATCTGGTTTAGGATACTACTACTACAGAATGAACTTTGCAAATATATTAATCAAAATCAAGCCAAGCGAGACTTATAGCTATAGTGTAAATCTAATTGAAGTAATTGATATGGATATACAACATGACGGTAGTTTATCTAAACAAGAAGAGGATACTCTTAAGCAAGAATTTAAATACTTTGTCCAAAAAGAACTGAAAGGTGCTATAAATGATATATCTGATTTTTCCGTTTTAATTGAATGTAAATTGAAATTTATACCTAAGGTCTTAGAGCAAAATTACATAAAAGAAGCTAAGGTTATGACAGAAAGATGCTATGAAAAGGTAGCTGGAAGAATTCAAGACTATAGCAATCGTGAATACGAGGTAAGCGATAAAAAAGCAGACATATTTAAGCCTTTAATAGATATACCTTATTGTTTAGATTTTTGTGATGGTAAAAAAATCAAGAAGGGGCAAACTATTGAAGGTATGGTTTATAGTAAGTATATTAATGAAAGGTTGAAAGAAGTATTTGATGACGGGACTATTGCAACCAAGTTAGTTCCAGGGAAGCTTGAATATAAAGTTGAGGATATAGATTGGAATACCGTAAAATTGAAGTTATCTGGTTCATATGGTCCAATACAGGTAGAGGATAAGAGCCTAAAGGGAATTGGTATTTTGGAAGGAACAATATCAGGAAATATTTGGTATGATAGAAGGAAGAGAATCTTTACTCATTCAGAGCTCAACATACCAATGGTAGTCACATTTGAACTTTTTGAAGATACTTACGAGTATAAAATTAAGGGTAAAGTTATTATGAAGCTTTCACTTAATATTAAGGAGACGATGGATTTATCAAAATGAATTAGTGTGGGGACTCCTAAACTCCAGTGTAATAAAGATGCAGACCTTCCAAAAAACTCCTGTTGAAGAACTTCCAAAGGATATGGAGTTGGAAGAGTTTCTTGCCTCAGGAAAACCTAACGACTGGATATTTTCACACCTACTTACTACAAAGAAGTGAACTTTTTGCCACCAGAAGGTAAAAATAAGCCAACAAAAGGGCAATAAGAAGGGCTATATTCATAATCAGGAGGGGAGAGCTATGAAACCGTGGATAAGTATAGTTTCAGGAATAACCATAGATGGTAAAATAGCCCCTGCTAAAGGCGTGTCCTCTAAACACACTATGCCCTTGCCTTTGAAAGTGAGAGTATACCTGCACACCTTGAGGTCAAAGTTTGATGCCATAAGTGTGGGATGCAACACGGTAAGGCTTGATAACCCACGCCTAAGGGTAGAATACACGGAGGGTAAAAATCCTATAAGGGTTATACCGTGCAACAGGGTAGATATATCGCCAGATATGAACGTCTTTAAACCCCCAGGTGATGCTATCTTGGTTGTTCCAGAAAATACAGACCGAAGGGCTTTAGAAGCCTTTATAAGGCAAGGGGTTAAAATCCTGGTCGCAGGCAGAGATAAGATAGACCTTAAGGTCATGCTTGGGAAACTTTACGAACTTGGAATAAAAAGCTTAATGGTAGAGGGTGGTTCAAAGCTAAATGGAAGTCTATTGGCTCTGTCTCTCGTGGATGAGCTTGTAATAATTCATCATCCAATGGTGGTATTTTCAAAGGATGCACCCTCTTTTGCGGAAGCAATGAATGTCCCTGTGCTAAACTTAAAACTTGTTAGTAGTGAAGTTATTGAGGGATACCTTATAACCCGTTGGATTCCGGAAGGGTTGGAAAACAGAAAGAGTGAATTAGAATATCTATATGCCTCTCATAAGGAACATTGAGGAGGTAAAGGAGTTTATAAGAAAAACCTCGCAGAAGACCGCTGTTTATGTGGGCTGTGATTCAAGGCAGGTTAAAAACCACACGGTCTTTGTTTCTGTGGTGGTTGTTCACATAGATTCCTGCAGAGGTGCAAAGATATTCTGGAAAGTGGACAAAGTGCCACGTATAAGGTCTTTGAGACAAAGGCTTTTAGAGGAGGTAAGTAGGGCGGTCTATCTTGCCCTTGAGATTTCTGAAGTGGTTGGCAACAGACCTTTTGAAGTCCACCTTGATATAAACCCAAACCCAGAGCATAACTCCAGCGTCATACTCAAGGAAGCCATAGGTTATGTGCTTGCCCAGGGTCTAAAGCCTGTGGTAAAGCCTCATTCCGTCGCAGCTACTACTGTGGCGGACTATATTACCGGCAAATACTAAAACACGTATTCACCAGATATGAGCCTGTTATAGAAGCTCTCTGGTAGGAAGGCATGACGGTGCATGTCCGCAGAGTATAGCTTTGTCTGAACCCTTACCTCTCTGGAAGGCTCTCTTACGGGGTACTTTTTAGAAGCTATGGACATGGTCCACCAGTATCCTGCGTATCCTGGTATTACCGCGGTGTAGAGGTCTACTATTGGAAAAACTTTCTTAAGAGCCTTTTGTATTCTTCTAACTATTTCAATGTGGTAGTGTATGGACTCTGTCTGACCCACGTATATGCCGTCCTCCTTGAGGGCTCTGTAGACATACTTAAAGAACTCCTCTGTGGTTAACACGTGGGCAAAACCCACTGGGTCTGTGGAGTCTACTATTATCACATCAAATTCATTCTCATAGTCTTGAATGTATTTGTAGCCATCCTCATTGAGGATTATTGCTCTTGGGTCTTCAAAGGCGACCGCCATGGTAGGTAAGAACCTTTTGGATACCTCTATAACCTCCTTGTCTATGTCCACAAGGACAGCCCTTTTAACCTCTGGGTGCTTAAGAACTTCCCTTAGAACTCCACCATCACCACCACCTATTATAAGAACATTTTCTGGGTTTGGATGGGCATAAAGTGGCACATGTGCCATAAACTCGTGGTAGATGAACTCATACCGCTCATCACACTGGGCTACACCATCAAGGATAAGGATTCTACCAAAGTGAGGCGATTCCACCACCATTATTTCTTGATACTCGCTTTTGCCATGATAAAGCACGTTGCTTATGGGATAGCAATGTCTTATGGGTGCATATGGGTCTCTTTCCATAAAGAAGGTGTCCATCATCGCTTTTCACCTCTCAGTTTTTGAAGCATATTATAAAGCATAAGAACACTGTCTGGCTCAAGAGTTTCAACTCTACACATGGGGTCAATGCCTGCTTTTAGAAGTATAGTTTCTGGAACTTTATTCTTTAGAGCCTTTCTTCTCATGGAGTATAAGCCTACCAAGAAACCCTTATAGTCCATAAGGTCTAACTTTGGAAGCTCCTCTCTTCTGCTTAGCCTAATAAGTCCAGACTGCACCTTTGGGGGTGGCACAAAGAAGCGCGCAGGCAAGCTCATAAGATACTCAACCCTATAAAAGGTTCTCACAAAGGTAGAAAGCCAAGAAGCTCCCTTTTGAATTTTCTCTGCCACTTCTTTCTGTAGCATGTAAACTGCCATTGGAATGCAGGAATGGTGAAAAACCGTGTTTTCTAATATAAGACTTGCCACATTATAGGGTAGATTTCCCACTACTTTGAGGTTTTCTCCCAGAGAGCAAAGGTTAAACTTAGTGGCATCTTCTTTGTGAATAAACACTCTCTCCTCTTGTATGTCTCTATGAAGAATTTCTACCATCTGCGGGTCTATTTCTAAAAGATGAAGCTCTTTGAAGTTCTTCTTTAGGATTTCTTTTGTTAGGTTTCCAGTGCCTGGACCTATCTCAACCACTATGTCCTCCTCTTGGAGCTCCAAAAACTCCACTATGCGTTCAAGGACACCCTTTGCCACAAGAAGGTGTTGACCGAGATGTTTTTTGAGCTTCATGCCTTATAATTTTAGGCATGTTTCTTTTCCTCTTGCCATATAGCAGGCTTCAAAGGAAGTTGGTCTTTAAAAATTGTGATGATAGCAGGTTTACACTTGAGGAGTTTGAGCCTCTTGCAAGGTCTATTGAAAAGGAGTTTGTCAAAGACTACTCTCTCGCACCTTTGTATAGAAGATTTAGGAATGTTTTTTGGGAAAGTCTGGAGCTGTGGGTCTTGCCTCCTCCTGTGGTTAGATACATAGAGGAAAATTCCTGGGTCTTGTCTCCTTTATATGGTCTTGTTAAACCTACCGCTTGCATTCCCTTTGCACCCGTATCTTGGAAGGAGTTTTATGGAGAGAAAACTCTTATGGATTTTTGGAAAGAACACATTAGAAACCTCTCAAAAAAGCTCCTTTCTGAAAAGGTTGTCGTTTCCTTTGTTGGTAAACCTTATGAGAAACTCTTTGACCTAAAACATGCCAAAGGCTTTTTGAGCTTTGAGTATTATAGGAAAGACCAAAGGGTAAAATTGCCCTATAAGCACTACGCCTATACGCTAAGATACATAGCTGAGAAAAACTTGAGCCTTTCGGAGCTTGAAAAGATAAACTTCTATGACTATAAGGTGGAAAGTGTAAAAAGCCTTGGCAATAAAACCTTGGTGGTTATGAGGTCGGAGGGTAGGTATGAAATCTAATACACATATCTCCATAGTTATACCTGCCTACAACGAAGAAGACAACATACCCATACTCTATGAAAAGTTAAAGGGAGTTCTTGAAAGGCTTGGAAGAGAGTATGAGATTATTTTTGTGGATGATGGTTCTGTAGACAGGACTTGGGAAAGGCTAAAAGAGATAGCGGAAAAGGACCAAAGAGTAAAGCTAATACGCTTTAGGAAAAACTACGGGCAGACCGCTGCCATGTATGCAGGCTTTCAGCATGCCACCGGAGAGGTTATCATAACCTTGGATGCGGACCTTCAAAATGACCCAGAAGACATTCCCATGCTATTGCAAAAGTTGGAAGAGGGCTATGACATAGTAAGCGGGTGGAGAAGGGATAGAAAAGACCCCTTCCTCTCAAGGAGACTACCTTCTATGATAGCTAATTGGATAATCTCAAAGGTAACTGGTGTGGAGCTTCATGACTACGGATGCACTTTAAAGGCTTACAGGGCGGACATAATAAAAAGGCTTGAGCTATACGGGGACATGCATAGGTTTCTGCCAGCACTTACAAAAAGGTTTGGAGCAAAAATAACAGAAATTCCAGTGAGGCATCATCCAAGATTGTATGGAAAGTCAAAGTATGGTATCGGTAGGACTATAAGGGTCATTCTTGATATTTTCTTGGTAAAGTTCCTAAACGAATACATAAACAAGCCCATGTATGTTTTTGGGACTTTTGGCTTTATCTTGCTTAGCTTGGGTCTTTTGGCACTCTTTTACCTTGTCTTTCTCAAACTCTTTCTTGACCAAGATATAGGAAGGAGACCCCTCCTAATTCTTAGCGTTCTTTTCATTCTTGCAGGTATACAACTCATATCTACAGGAGTAATAGCAGAGCTTTTGGTGAGGATATACTATAGGACAAAAGAAGACAAGCCTTTTGTAGTGGAAGAAAAGGTAAATTTGTAATCGCCTAAACCTCCGCACCATCTAATATGCGGTCGCAACCACAAGTTCTTTCCTCCGGTAGCCTCTTTACAAACTCAACTATCAACCTGCCTATTTCTTGCTCCTTTTCCTTCATAAGACCTATAACCTCGTCGCTGGTTAGCCTGTAGCCTGCTATACCTGCTGCAGGGTTTGCCACTATGCATATGCTTGCATAACACATGGTGAGCTCTCTGGCAAGGACCACTTCAGGATAGCCTGTCATACCTACCACATCGCCACCAAGCCTTTCTATAGCCCTTATCTCCGCCGGTGTTTCAAACCTTGGTCCTTCCGTGCAAGCATAAACACCAGAGGGATGGTAGGAAAGTTTTAAGTCTTCCAAAACCTCAAAAAGAAGGCTTCTCATCTGAGGACAGTATAGCTGGCTTGCGTCTATGTGAACTACCTTTCCTTCTTTCAAAAGTTTGGCTACCTTGTCATTGCCATCCACAGGCAGAGAAAACTTACCTTCATAAAAGGTATCTTTTCTGTTTTTTGTAAGGTCAAGAAGGTCGTCAATTACCACAAAATCTCCTGGCTTAAAAGCCCTATTTATGCCACCAACCGCAGACACAGCCAAAACTCTATTTACACCAAGCTCCCTCAAAGCCCAGAGGTTTGCCCTATATGGCACAAGATGAGGGGGGTATACATGTCCTTCACCATGCCTTGAGATAAAGGCAAGCTCCCTATCTCCCACTTTGGCTATTACCACTTCAGAAGAGGGTTCGCCAAAAGGCGTCCTTACTTTAAGTTTTTTCACTATTTCAAAGCCTTCAAGTTTATAAAGTCCACTGCCACCTATTACGCCTATCATAACTCCCTCGAAGGACAGAGGTCATAAAGAGGACACTCGTGATGCTTTGGCTTTTGTGCGGTGCATATATACCTTCCAAGAAGAACAAGGAGGTTAGAGAATTTCCCCCACTGTTCCCTTGGGACTATTTTCATTAGGTCTTTTTCTATCTTTTCAGGTTTTTTCTCCTTTGTTAGACCCAGTCTTTGACTAACCCTTGACACATGCGTATCTACCGCAATACCTTCGTTCTTTCCAAAGGCGTTGTATAGGATAATGTTAGCACTTTTCCTGCCTATTCCAGGCAGGCTTGTGAGAGCTTCCATACTGTCTGGAACTTGTCCTCCAAACCTTTCCATTATCTGCTGACAGGCAGACTTTATAAACTTTGCCTTGTTTTTATAGTAGTTTATGGAGCTTATATCCCTTTCTAACTCCTCTAAGGTTGCTTTGAGGTAGTCCTCACAGCTTCTGTATTTCTTAAATAACTTCTCTGTCACTTGATTTACCTTTTTGTCTGTTGACTGTGCTGCAAGTATAACAGCCACCAGTAGCTCAAGCGGGTTTGAAAAGTTCAACTCAAGCCTGTCCGGAAACACCTTTTCAAGCCTTGAAAGGATTTCTTGCACCATCTTATATCTGGATAGAATTATACCATGTAGGTTTGCTTGGATGCACCTATGGTGTTGAGAAACGGTGTAGACTTTATTCAAGGCTTTATATTTTCCAAACCAGAGCCTTATCCCAAAATAAGACAGATAGAAGAGTTGGCATATAATAGTATTTCGTCCTATTAAGGTAGGAGGTATTTGGCATGAAAACCCTTGCCTATGGCTTCCCTAAGCTTGGAGAGAAAAGGGAGTTCAAAAGCCTTCTTGAAAACTTCTGGAAGGGCAAAATATCAGAGCAGGATTTCATAGATGGCATGAACTCTTTGAGGGATTGGATTGCTAGGCTCTACAGCCAGTATGTAGACCTTTTCCCTTCTGGAGACCTTTCTTACTACGACTTTATGTTGGATATGTCCATAACCCTTGGTGCAATTCCCAGAAGGTTTGGAGAATACAAGGGTCTTGAGACCTACTTCCAGATGGCACGTGGTGCTCAGGCTCTTGAAATGACAAAATACTTCAATACCAACTACCACTACCTTGTCCCAGAACTTGAGGGCAAAGACTTTAGGCTTTTCAAAAACATACCCCTTGAGGAATACTCCTATCTAAAAGGCAAAGGATACGAGGCTCTTCCAAAGGTAATAGCACCCTACACTTTCCTTAAGCTCTCAAAGGTCTTGAAAAGGTCTTCTCTGTCAGATTTGCCCCTTTATGAGCTTTCAAAGTTGGAAGGTCAAAAGGACTTTGAGGAATATCTCAATGCGGTGTTTCCAGCTTACGAAGAGTTGCTCAAGGCACTAAGTTCTGCGGGTGCACAGGTGGTGATAATGGAAGACCCTGCTTTGTGTCTTGATATGCAAGATTGGGAGTGGGACTTGGTGCATGAGACCTATGCTTGCTTGAGTAAGTATGTAGACCTTTATGTGATAACCTACTATGACAGCGTTTCTAACTACAAGAGGTTTGTGGAGCTTCCTGTCAAGGCTCTTGGTTTTGACCTGGTCTCTAACAGAGAAAACCTTGAAAACCTAAGGAAGGAAGGCTTTCCAGAGGAGAAGGTTTTAATAGCGGGCATTATAAACGGCAGGAATGTGTGGAAGGCAAACCTCAGAGAAAAGCTAAACCTTGTGGAAGAGCTTGCTAAACTTAGCAAAGAACTAATTATTTCCAACTCTTGTCCCCTTTTCCATCTGCCTGTGAGCGTAGAGCCAGAGGATAGCCTGCAGGAGGGTCTAAAGGAAAGGCTTTCCTTTGCGAAGGAAAAGCTAAGAGAGCTCCACACCATAAAGAAGGCTCTACAAGGAGACCAAGATGCGATAAGAGAAGTGGAACACTCAGAAAAGCTTTCCACACAGGCTTTTGGTGTAAGAGAGGAAGTAAGAAGAAGGGTCGCATCCCTTACCGCCTCGGACTTTGAGAGGGATGTGCCCTATGCGGAAAGGATAAGGCTACAGCAAGACCTTTTGAAACTTCCTCTTCTTCCCACCACTACCATTGGCTCTTTCCCACAGACAGAGGAAGTAAGGAAAACAAGGACCGCATACATCTCTGGGAAAATAACAGAGGAGGAATACAAGGACTTTATAAGGAAACAGATAGAACACGCAATAAGGGTTCAAGAGGAGATAGGGCTTGATGTTTTGGTGCATGGTGAGTTTGAAAGGACGGATATGGTGGAGTTCTTCGCTCAGAAGTTAGAAGGTATTGCGGTCACAAAGCACGGATGGGTGCTCTCTTACGGCTCAAGGGTTTATAGACCACCCATAATATATGGCGATGTTTACAGACCTGAGCCTATGACGGTAGAGGAGATTAGCTACGCACAGTCTCTCACGGAAAAGCCTGTAAAGGGCATGCTCACAGGTCCTGTAACCATACTAAACTGGAGCTTCTACAGAGAAGACATAAGCAAGAGAGAAATAGCCTATCAGATAGCTCTGGCACTTCTTGAGGAGGTCAAAGACCTTGAAAGGGCTGGCATAAAGATAATTCAGATAGACGAGCCTGCCTTTAGGGAAGGTGCACCTCTCAAGAGAAGGGACTGGGAGGAATACTTTGACTGGGCGGTAAAAGCCTTTAGGCTGTGTTCCAAGGCTCAACCACAAACTCAGATACACACCCACATGTGCTACAGCGAATTTAACGAGGTTTTGGAGTATATCTATCAGATGGACTTTGATGTAATCTCCATAGAGGCTTCACGGAGCAAGGGCGAGATAATTTCTGCCTTTGAAAACTTCAAGGGTTGGGACAGGCACATAGGCATAGGCGTTTATGACATACACTCTCCTGCCATTCCTACAAAGGAGCAGATAAGGGCGGTTTTGGAAAGGGCTATGAAGGTTCTGCCAGTGGAGATACTGTGGGTAAACCCCGACTGTGGTCTAAAGACCAGAAGATGGGAAGAGGTCATTCCATCCTTGAAGAACATGGTAGAGACCGCACAGGAGCTTAGAAAAGAGCTGGTTCAGGCATGAGTAGGGATGAGATTCTTATAAACACTATAAGGTTTCTAAGTGTAGACCAAGTAGAAAGGGCAAAGTCGGGACATCCCGGCATGCCTCTTGGTGCAAGCCACATAGCTTATCTTATCTTTGACCGTTTTCTACGCTTTAATCCCAAAAACCCAAACTGGATAAACAGAGACCGCTTTGTTCTATCTGCGGGTCATGCCAGTGCCATGCTTTATTCTCTCTTGTTTGTGATGGGATATGACCTTACGCTGGAAGACCTAAAGGCTTTTAGACAACTCGGTAGTAAAACTCCAGGACATCCCGAGAGCTTTCTCACTCCCGGCGTGGAGGCTACCACTGGACCACTTGGTCAAGGTATAGGCAATGCGGTAGGTATGGCACTTGCAGAAAAGTATCTTGCCTCTTACTTTAACAGAGAGGGCTTTCCTATAATAGACCACTATACCTTTGCACTGGTAAGCGACGGAGACCTTATGGAGGGTATATCCTGCGAAGTGGGAGAGCTTGCAGGACACTGGAAACTCCACAAGCTCATAGTAATCTGGGACAACAATAAGGTTTCCATAGATGGACCCACATCCCTTGCTTGGTCTGAGGATGTATGCAAGAGGTTTTCCGCTTTTGGCTGGTATGTCCAGCACATAGAGGATGGCTACAACCTTGAGGAGCTTGAGAAGGCTATAAGGAATGCCCTTTCTCAAAAGGAGAAACCTTCCTTTATCTCAGTCAGAACGCATCTTGGCTATGGCTCTCCAAAGCAGGACGATGCCAGCGTGCACGGTGCACCCTTGGGAAGGGAAAAGGCACTTGAGACGAAGAGAAACCTCAAGTGGGTAGAAGAGGACTTTTATGTGCCAGAGGAAGCCTTAAGCTATAGAGAGGAGAAAATAAAAAGGGGCAAAGAGCTTGAGGAAGAGTGGAACAGGCTCTTTGATGCATACGCTAAGAGCTATCCAGAGCTGGCACAAGAACTCCTTAGGGTTTTCAAAAGGGACTGGGGAGAGGAATACAGAAAACATATCCCAGTTTTCACAGAGGCTATGGCAACCCGTCAAGCAAGCGGTAAGGTTTTAAATGCCATAGCTCCCCATATACCTACCCTCTTTGGTGGCTCTGCAGACCTATCTGAGTCTAACAACACCTACTTGCATGGCATGGGAGACTTTTCTGCGGAGAACCCTACTGGAAGAAACCTGCACTTTGGCGTAAGAGAGCATGGAATGGGTGCCATACTTAACGGTATGGCATACCATGGTGGCATCCTGCCTTATGGTGGGACTTTTCTTGTCTTTTCTGACTACATGAGACCCTCCATTAGGCTCGCCAGTATGTCCGGTTTGCAGGTAATTTATGTCTTTACCCATGATTCCATAGGGCTTGGAGAGGATGGTCCAACCCATCAACCAGTGGAACAGCTCTCTTCTTTGAGGCTCATTCCTAATCTTTGGGTTATAAGACCTGCGGATGCCAATGAAACTGCAGTAGCATGGGACATGGCAATCCAAAGAAAAGAGGGACCAACCGCACTCATACTCACAAGACAAAAGCTACCCCTAATAGACAGGTCTAAGTATCCACCAGCACAAAACATCACAAAAGGTGCTTACACACTCCTTGACTGTGAGGGTATGCCAGAGCTAATCTTAATAGCGAGTGGTTCAGAAGTCCACCCAACGCTAAGGGCTGGTGAAATGCTCTCTCAGGAAGGTCTAAAGGTAAGAGTGGTTAACATGGCGAGCTTTGAGGTCTTTGAAAGCCAAGAGGAAGAATACAAAAGGTCAATATTACCCCCAGAGGTAAGAAAAAGGGTGGCGGTAGAAGCTGGAAGAAGCCTATGCTGGCACAAGTATGTGGGACCTGAAGGACTTGTTATAGGACTTGACACCTTTGGCAAGTCCGCACCGGGCGATGTGCTTATGGAACACTTTGGCTTTAGTCCAGAAAAGATAGTGAAAAGGATAAAGGAACACTTTAGCCTATGATAAGTCGCATTGAAAGAAAGCCTTTGGAAGATATCTTTTTATCACTATGATAGACACGCACTGCCACCTTGACCTTTTGAAGAAGGAAGACTTGGAGGAAACCCTCCAGGACAAGGGATTGGAGTATCTTATAACGGTAGGATACGATAAGAAAACCATAAAAAACGCCATAAGGCTCTCTGAGGAAAACCCTCATGTCTTTTGTGCGATAGGCTTTCATCCCCATGAGGCGGACAAGGTAAAGGAAGAAGACCTACTGTGGCTAAAGGAGACCGCACAAAGATATCCAAAGGTGAAAGCTCTCGGAGAGATGGGTCTGGATTTTTATAAGGACTACTCTGATAGAAAAAAACAAGAAGAGGTCTTTAGAAAACAGATAGCCATAGCCAAGGAGCTTGGACTTCCCATTGTGGTGCATTCAAGGGAGGCGGAAAAGGAAACCATAAGGATTTTGAAAGAGGAGAAGGCATACGAAGTGGGTGGCGTAATGCACTGTTTTACGGGTTCTTACGAGTTTATGAAAGCCTGTCTTGACTTAGGCTTTTATATATCCTACTCTGGCATAATTACCTACCCCAACGCTCAAAACCTCAGAGAAGTGGTAAAGAGGACACCTACCTACAGACTGCTCATTGAAACGGACGCACCCTTCTTGGCACCTCAGCCTGTGCGAGGCAAACCCAACAAGCCACCCTACATACGCTACACCGCAGAGGTTATGGCACAACTTATCCCCAACAGCTCCTTTGAAGACATAGAGAGGATGACCTCAGAAAACGCCAAACTGCTCTTTAACCTCTCCACCAACGGTCGTAAGGAAACCATAACCTATGTAATAAACAACAAGCTATACATAAACCTTACCAACAAGTGCAATCTCCATTGTGAGTTTTGTCAAAGGGAAAGGGAGAGAAACTTTATGGTAAAGGGCTATTGGGTTTGGGTATCCAGAGACCCCTCTGTGGAAGAGGTGATAAGGGAAATAGGAGACCCTACAAAATACGAAGAGATAGTCTTCTGTGGATACGGCGAGCCTACTTTGAGGTTTTCTGCTCTCAAGGAAATAGCCAAGTGGGTAAAGGAGAAAGGTGGTAAGGTGCGTGTAGATACCAACGGGCTCATGTTTACCTTCCTTCCAAAGGAAAAGCTAAGAGAATTAAAGGGTCTTGTGGATGTGTGGTCGGTAAGTCTTAACGCACAGGACAAGGAAACCTATAACAAAGTCTGCAGACCTGCACAAGGAGATGCCTTTGAAAAGGTTGTGGAGTTTATAAAAGAAGCTGTCAAGGAAGGCTTTGAGGTGGTTGCCACCGCCGTGGACTACGAGGGCGTGGATATGAAAAAAACCGAAGAACTTGCACGCTCTTTGGGAGCAAGGTTCAGAGGTAGGATATACGAATCGGTAGGTTAAGACCCTGATAATCAAAATCACAATGGGCATGCTACAATTGATGGTTGGGGGGTATCAACATGGCAGAGGGGGTAAAAAAACCTCATAGGAGACAAGGGTGCTAAGGCGGTTATGCGCGATGCAGGTGAGCAGGCAGGACCCAAACTCTTAGAGAGCCTAATAGGGCATTTCCCCGAGACATTGCCTAAAGAAGAAGCTCTCAGAAGAGCCTGCATAATCCTTGAAGACCTTGGCTTTTCCAAATCCATAAGGATGGAAGATGGAAGGGTTATAGCAGAAGAGGATATCTTTACCGATACCATAGTGGGCGAAGACCTTATCAATTCGCCTGTGGTCTACTTCTTTGCTGGACTTATAGAAGGTTTTGTTTCCTTTATGAGCGACCAAAGGGTGGTTCTTGTTATCCAAAGCTAATAAGACATTTCAAAAGAGGATGGCTTCCTCTCTTACTCTGGGCTTTCTTCGTTATCCTTTTCTTTAGCCTTGCAAAAAACAAACTACATCACTACATAGTTCCTCATCCTATAGAAAAATATTCCACAGGATGAGGTTCGGCAGGCAAGG
>JBBKAW010000074.1 GCA_037722135.1 Aquificaceae bacterium | reverse complement strand
AAAGACCTGTTGAAGAAGAAAAGATAAGGGCTATAATGGAAGCGGTAAGGAGTGCACCTTCTGCGGGGAATCTTCAGGCTTATGAGGTGTTGGTGGTTCTTGATGAAGTTAAAAAGACAGAGGTTGCACGCTGGGCTCTAAGCCAATGGTTTATAGCGGAAGCTCCTGTGGTCTTTGTCTTCTTTGCCAATCCTTCGAAAAGTGCGGTAAAGTATGGCAAAAGGGGTGCGGAGCTCTACTGCATACAAGATGCTACCATAGCCTGTGCCTACGCTCAGCTTTCTGCGGTAGCACTTGGATTAGGCACCTGTTGGGTGGGTGCCTTTGAAGAGGCTGGACTAAAAGCCTCCCTTTCCACACCCAGGGAGTGGAAACCCATAGCTATCCTTACAGTTGGATATCCAGCGGAAGAACCAATACCGACACCAAGGAGAAGCATAGAGGACATATTCACCATAATTTAGGTTGCCAGAGAAGAGAAGGGTAAATATATTTTTAGAAAGTTATGGGGTCTGAGCTTAGGAGTTTGAATAGAGGTGCTAAAGCATACACTGTAGCAGGTCAATATACAAATCCCAAGGAATGCACAATATCTGAGAAGATTATACATACAGGAGGTCTCGGATGATATACAAACAGCTCATGAAAAAGCTAATTGAAGTAAGTGAAAAAGGCTATGTAACCTACGACGAAATTAACGAGCTTCTTGGACCTGAACTTGTGGACACAGAGCTGTATGAAGAAATAATGGACTTTCTTCAGGAGAGAGGGGTAAAGATAGTGGAAACGGAAGAGTTTGCGGAGGAGACGGAAAAGGAAGATACCTTTACCGTTTCCACCGAAAGCTTGCTACTCACGGGCAAAGATGGAGACCCAGTAAGGCTTTACCTTAAAGACATGGGCAAGATACCACTCCTCACAAGGGAAGAGGAGATAATGTATGCAAAGCAGATAGAGATGGGGAGGAAGGTGATGAGAAGGGGGCTCTTAAGAACTTCTTTTCTTATTGACAGGGTTTTGAAGGATTGGGGAGAGGTATGCAACGGTAAGCTAAAAGTTACCGACATAATGGATACGGTGGATGACAGCAAAACCATAGAGGAATATGAGGAAAACCATGAACAGTTAGAAAGATATTTCATAGAAAAGGGTTTTGAATTGGCAAAGGCTTACAAAGAAGCCCTCTATTGGAGAGACAACTATCTTCTTTACGCAACTCCAGAATATAAAAAGGAATATCTAAGAAGACACGCTAAGATGAACAGAATCCTTAAGGATATGAAACTTAAATACTCAAAATTTGAACGCATAGCGGACGAGCTTCTAAACCTCTATAACAAATACACGAAGAAGCTTAAAGAGTTTGAAGCAAGAAAGAAAAAGTTAGAAAGCATACATCCAGATATAGATGAGTTAATACAGAACTATGAACAGGACCTCACCTTGCAGAAAAAAGCGGAAATGGCTGGTTATGGCTTTGCAAAGTTCCAAATACTAAGAGATGAATACCTTGCACTAAAGAAGGAGATAGAAGAACTAAGACGGGAGATGGGTATATTGCCCGAAGAGCTACAACGAGTTATGCACATAATAAAAGAGGGTAGGACAAAAGTAACTCAGGCAAAGCAGGTTATGGTAAAATGCAACCTAAGGCTCGTGGTTTCCATAGCTAAGAAGTATGTAAACAGAGGTCTACACTTCCTTGACCTTATCCAAGAGGGCAACATAGGGCTTATGAAGGCGGTAGACAAGTATGATTACAGAAAGGGTTATAAGTTTTCCACCTACGCCACATGGTGGATTCGTCAGGCAATAACGAGGGCTATAGCAGATCAGGCAAGAACCATACGCATACCCGTCCACATGATAGAAACTATAAATGACATAACAAAAGCACACAAAAAGCTTTTCCAAGAACTTGGTAGAGAACCTACCGCAGAAGAGATAGCCAAGTATCTTGGTATATCACCAGAAAAGGCAAGGAAGGTGATGAGAATATCTCAAGAACCCATATCTCTTGAAACACCCATAGGAGACGACGAAGAGACACACTTGAAGGACTTCATAGAAGACAAAAGCGTCCCATCACCGGAGGAGCAAGTTTCAAGAAAACTTCTTAGAGAGCAACTTATAAAGGTCTTAAACACCCTCGGAGAGAAAGAAAGAGAAATACTCATGTATAGGTATGGACTTGTGGATGGCACAGAGTATACCCTTGAACAGATAGGCAAGATGTTTAATGTTACGAGAGAGAGAATACGCCAGCTTGAGACAAAGGCTATAAGAAAGCTAAGGCATCCAGCAAGAGCTAAGTATCTTAAGGATTTTGAGTTTTAAGTTTCTTGTATAGCTCCACGAGGACTGAAAAGTCCTCGCTCCCCATACCTAAATACTTGGCGAGGGCATAGGCATTTTTTACGTTTTGAAGGCTTAGACTGAAAGCTCCCAAATCCTTTACCATATCTTCCGCATAATGGAGGTCCTTGTGTATAAGGTCAACGGAAAAGTGAACCGAGTAGTCCCTCTGGAGGAGCTTTTTCTTTTTCACCTCTAAAAGGTAAGACCTTCCAGCACCGTTTTCTAAGATGTCAATGAGAAGCTCCCTTTCAAAACCCGCAAGCTCTCCAAGGGCTATTGCTTCAGAAAGCACCTGCATAAAGCCACCAAGAACCATATTGTTTATGAGCTTAAGCTTGCTTGCATTTCCAGAAGGACCCACATAAAAAATCTTCCTACAGAACTTCTCAAACAGGTGCTTGTTTTCCTCAAACTTTTCCTTGTCTCCTCCCACAAGAACTGTAAGCTCACCCTTCTGTGCAGGTATTACGCTACCAAGAACGGGTGCGTCAAGATAATAAGCTCCTCTTTTTCTTAGCTCCTCGTATGCGAGCTTTGCATAAGCATAATGGTTTGTAGTCATGTCTATTATGGTCTTACCCTCTATTCCACCCTCAACAAGCCCATCCTTTCCAAATATTACTTCTTCAGAAGCATGAGAGTCAAAGACTATAAGAAATACCCTGTCCACTTGACTTATTAGATGTGCGGGACTGTCCGCAACGGGAAGACCAAGCTCAAGTGCCTTTTCCCGTGTCCTATTCCAAAGTAAGAGCTCTACACCCTGCTCCAAAAGCCTTTTTGCTATAGCCTTTCCAAGACTTCCAAGTCCTATAAAACCTACCTTCATAGTAAACTCATTATAACAGGGCTTGCGGATTCCCAATCTTCCTGTGAAAGACTTACATATGCCCTTTCAAAATCCAAAAATACATCTTCAGCCAGTCCACCTATACTTTCCACAAGTCTTGTAAGCCTTTCGGATTTTTCCTTAGGGACGCTTATGGTATAGGTCTTACCAGACCAACCATCCGGAGTTTTTTCCATATAAACATCTATCCATATATCTCCAAACTCATAGGAGAGCATAAAACCCACAGGCTGTGCAAGTCCGAGAATTCTTGCCACCTGTGATATGTGAAAATCCAGCTGGTCCATATTAAAATCTTAGCA
>JBBKAW010000073.1 GCA_037722135.1 Aquificaceae bacterium | reverse complement strand
TCTTTTGAGGACACAGAAGGATTATATCATCAAACAATTTTCTCCTCCTATCCCTCATGACGGACTCAGGGTTATCAATTTTCTATAGCTTACAACTTGCGTTATTCTACGTCCCAGAATTTGAAATCCTGCTCTAACCTTCGCAAGGTGGTTATAAAAACTCTGTCTTGATGCTTTATAACTTCCGCTTTACTTATAGCGGTCTTTAAAAGAATTGCATCTTGCCCCAGAAGTCTGAGCCAGTAGGCAAGCCTATGGAGGTTTGCTTCAAGCAAGAACCTCTTCAAGCTCTTCTTTTCTGACCACCTCCTCTGGATGAGCAATCCTACCGAGCACCGCACTTGCAGCTACTACCGCAGGGTTTGCCAGATAGACTTCGCTCTTTGGATGTCCCATTCTACCGGGGAAGTTTCGGTTAGATGTGGATATGCAACGCTCACCTTCCGCCAGTATGCCCATATGACCACCAAGACAAGGACCGCATGTGGAGACAGAAACAGAACACCCCGCAGACAAGAATATGTCTATTAATCCTTCCTTTAGAGCCTGCATGTAGACCTGCTTTGAGGCAGGAATAACGATGCATCTTACATAGGGATGGACTTTTTTACCTTTTAGTATCTTTGCCGCAATCCTTAGGTCCTCTATCCTTCCATTGGTGCAAGAGCCTATGAAGGCTTGGTCTATGGTTATATGCGTGGACTCAGACACAGGATGCACGTTAGAAGGTAGGTATGGCCAAGCCACAAGAGGTTCTATTCTGCTCGCATCCCACTCGTAAACCACCTCATACTGTGCATCTGGGTCGCTTTGGTATATCTTCCATGGCTTTTTAGCTCTTTGAGAGACATATTCTATAGTCTTTTCATCGGGTGCTATAATTCCGCTTTTGCCACCCGCCTCTATTGCCATATTTGCTATGGTTAGTCTTTGCTCTATAGAAAGGCTTTTTATTGCTTCGCCGTCAAACTCCATAGCCTTGTATAGAGCTCCATCCACTCCTATTTGACCGATGGTATACAGGATTAGGTCTTTGCCAGAAACCCAAGGCTGGAGCTTCCCATAAAAGATAAACTTCATAGTGGGTGGGACCTTTAGCCAAGTTTCTCCCGTTGCCATGGCATAGGCTATGTCCGTAGAACCCATACCTGTGGCAAAAGCACCTATACCACCGTAGGTGCATGTATGTGAGTCCGCACCCACCACTAAGTCTCCGGGAACAACAATACCCTGCTCTGGCAGTATGGTATGCTCTATACCCTCACCCTCTTGGAAAAACCACTTTATATTGTGTTTTCTTGCAAAGTCCCGCACCAGTTTTGCCTGCTCTGCGGACTTTATGTCCTTTGCTGGTACAAAGTGAGAAAGCACAAGGGCTATCTTTTCTGGGTCAAAGACTTTCTGAATACCATATTTTTCCAGTATCTTTATGGCGAGAGGTGCGGTTACATCATTTGCCATAACAAGGTCTACTTTTACGGTTATAAGCTCGCCGGGATGAACTTCCTTCTTGCCAGCGTGGTCTGCCAGTATTTTTTCTGTTATTGTCATACCCATTACGCTACCTCCTGTTCAAAGGTGTTCTTTTGAGCTTCCATCTTATGCTCTTCCTTTTTACATTCGTTTCTTACCTCAACTCCATAAAGTTTTAGTATCTCTACAACCTCTTCACAGCACATGGTTTCCTTTTCTAAGAGCTTTTTTACCACCGCTTGTATAGCTTCCTTGTGCTCCAGTATTATTCTCTTAGCATCTTCATAAGCCTTTGTGAGTATATCTTTTACTTCTTCGTCTATCTCCCTTCTGAGCTCTTCGCTTATGTCTATTGAGGTTGTTATACCTCCTAAAAACGGGTTTACCGTTCTTCTTACCGCCAAGGGACCCAAACGCTCACTCATACCCCACATGGAAACCATCCTATAGGCAAGCTCTGTTGCCCTCTGAAGGTCGTTTTCCGCACCCGTGGTAATGCCCTCTTTACCATAAAAGACTTCTTCTGCAGCGCGACCACCCATAAGGGTAAGTATTCTGCCATACAGGTCTTGCTTATCATACATATACTTGTCATCTATAGGTAGCTGTTGTGTAACGCCTAAAGCCATACCTCTGGGTATTATGGAGACCTTGTGGAGAGCGTCAGAACCAGGGACCATTAGGCTCATTATTGCATGCCCCATTTCATGATAGGCTATCTTTTCCTTCTCTTTTGGAGATATGACCATGCCTTTTCTCTCTAAGCCCATGGTTATTCTATCTATGGCTTCTTCTATGTCCTGCATCTCTATGGCTTCTTTACCTTTTCTTGCTGCCAAGAGTGCCGCCTCATTGAGCACGTTTTCCAAGTCCGCACCAGTAAAGCCGGGGGTTGCCCTTGCTACTATTTCAAGGTCCACGTCTGGTGCAAGCTTTTTGTCCTTTGCATGAACCTTGAGTATTTCGTATCTTCCCTTCACATCGGGTCTGGGTATGTATATCTGTCTATCAAACCTACCCGGTCTCAAGAGTGCAGGGTCAAGGATGTCTGGTCTGTTGGTAGCAGCTATCACAATAATACCCTCTGAGGTATCAAAACCGTCCATCTCTACAAGAAGTTGGTTTAGTGTTTGCTCCCTTTCGTCATGCCCACCACCAAGACTTAAAGCACCTCTTGAACGACCTACCGCATCTATCTCGTCTATGAATACGATGCAAGGTGCGTGCTTTTTAGCGGTATCAAAGAGGTCCCTCACGCGTGCCGCACCTACGCCCACAAACATCTCCACAAAGTCAGAACCAGAAACGGATATGAAAGGCACATGAGCTTCACCCGCTATAGCCTTTGCCAGTAGAGTTTTGCCCACACCCGGCTCGCCGTAGAGGAGCACACCCTTTGGCGGTCTCCCGCCCAGCTTTTGGAACTTCACAGGGTCTTTCAAGTATTCTATTATCTCTTTTACCTCTTCCTTTACCTCCTCCATACCAGCCACGTTTTCAAGGGTAACCTTAGGCTTCTCATCTATGTAGACCTTTGCCCTGCTTTTTCCAAAGCTGAAAGCCCTTGAGGTAGGGTTTCCTCCACCGCTAACCTGCCTCATCATGTATATCCATATACCTATAAAGAGAAGTATAGGAAGCCAGGAGATCAAAAAGGGCACAAGCCAGCTACTTTCCTGCACCGCAACCTCTACCTTAACACCCTTTTCTATAAGTTTGTTAACTATGTCTGAACCAGGTGGTATACCAGTCTCTATCCTTTGACCATCTGTGGTTATGCCAGTGAGCAGATTATCTTTAATCTTCACCTCTTCAAGTTTACCCTTTTCCGCAAGCTCAAGCACCGTGTTTATCGGTATTCTAACCGCAGACTGACCCTTATTACTTTCAAAGAGGTTAAAGGCAAGAACCATAAAGCCTAAAAGGACCACCCATATAAAGATGCTCTTCATCCACTGCATTCTTTTACCTCCGCACTTAAGGATTTAATATTAATCATGTGCCCCGGCTTTTCAAGAGCATATCCCTTTTTTATACTGTTTATTAT
>JBBKAW010000072.1:10114-22762 GCA_037722135.1 Aquificaceae bacterium | reverse complement strand
TAATCTGCTACAGTCTTCTTCTCAAGGGTCTTCATGGTTTATACCTCAGCACAGGAGTCCACCTTTCCTTAATATAGTCAAGTGGCTCTACTTCAAACTGTGGATAGGTTTCTGGAGTTTGGTCTTCCGCTTTATAGACCTTTACCTTTGTGTCAAACCAAGCAAGGTGTCCTGTTATTGGGTCTCCATAGTAGACTTCCCTTCCTCCTATACGTATGCTATGGGGTATAACGTGGTTTAGGAGAAAGCCTTGATGCCCTTCCTCCGCTTCTGGCTTTAGACCCCATGTTCCTTTCATTTTGCCTATGGCATTCCAAGTCCACACAGAGTTAGGTTCTGTAGTTTCTGTTAGAAATACTTGGCACTTTACCTTTCCTATCCTGGACTCAACCCATACCCAGTCAAGGTGCTTTATACCAAGTTTCTCTGCGGTCTTGGGGTTCATATACAGGTAGTTCCTTGTGGATATTTGTCTTAGCCATGCATTTTGAGAGTCCCAAGAGTGATACATCCACTGGGGTCTCTGTGTAAAGGCATAAAGAGGATAGTCTTTGCCTGAGACCTCTTCCTCAAAGGGTGGATACCAGAAGGGTAAAGGGTCAAAGTATTTAACAAGTCTTTCTCTGAGTATGGGGTCGTTGGGTGGCTGGTTTTTGCCTTCCCACAATCCTTGACCTGCAAGCCTAAAGGTTTGTAGCGTTTCAAGGTAGAAGTTAAAGATTATCGGAGCTACCTTCTTTATAAAGCCTACGCTTACCGCCCACTCTTGGTAGTCCTTGTTTACATGCCTGTAGAACCTCATATTCTCTGGCAGTTTGTAGTAGAAAAAGCCCTTGTTCTTTATATACATTTCAAGCTGGTTAGGGTTTGGTTCTCCCACAAAGTGCTTGTCTCCGTTTTTGCCTCTCCATCCTGCAAGAGCACCCACACCAGGTCTTATCTGCCAGTTTATAAGAAAGTCTTTAAAGTCCTTATATTTCCTTGAGCCATCTGGATTTACAAAGCCAGGGAGCTTTAACCTTGAGCCAAGCTCCACCATCACATCACCCCAACCTCTCACATCATAGCCGTTTGCCAGAGGGTCTACTATGGGGTGTCTTAGAGCATCTACAGGACCATCTACCGCAGAGGGTGGTCTATCAAGCAAAGACAGAGCAAACCATTGCTCAAGGTAAGTGGCATCTGGAAGAACTAAGTCCGAGTATGCAACCTGCTCGCTATAGAAGGCATCTATGGTTATAACCTTAGGGATTATGTAATTACCCGCAGGGTCCGTAGCAGTTAAGGCTTGGATTATGTAGGGTATATTCTGAGAGGAGTTCCATGCCATGTTTGCCATGTAAATCATAAGCACCTCAATGTGGTAAGGATTGCCCTCGTATGCTGCAGGTATGACATTGTGTATAAGACCGTGAGCGGTTAGAGGAAACCACCAACTGTAGGCATGGTCTATCCTTACAGGGTTGCCCTTTTCGTCCACAAGAAGGTCATCTGGGTTTTGAGGATAACCAAGATGTGGTCCGGGATACACCTCTCCATACTTTATCTCATCAGGTCTGGTAATCTTGTAAGGCTTTGGAAGGTCTTCTATGTGTTTGGGATAGGGTGGCTTATTAAGAAAACCTCCAGGCACATCCACCACGCCCAGCATCATCATAAGCAAGAACACAGCCCTTGCACTTTGGAAACCGTTGCTATGAGATGCCACACCCCTCATCATATGGAAGGAAACAGGTCTACCTATAACCTTCTTGTGCTTTCTTCCCCATACATCCGTCCACTCTATGGGTAGTTCTATTGGATGATACAAGGCTATAGTTCCCATTTCCTTGGCTATTCTTTCTATATCCTTTGCAGGTATGCCCGTTATCTTTTCCACCTTTTCTGGGCTATAGTCCTTTACGAGCCTCTCTGCGAATATATCAAAGGCAGGTCTCACCTTATAGCCTTCTGGTGTGGTGAACTCTCCTATAAAGGCAGGGTCAAGGTTATCTGGCACTATCCTGTCCGCAGGCTTAAAGGACTGAGACTTTTTATCATAGACCATAGGCTTGCCTTCTGCGTTTCTGTAGAAGAGACCGTCCTTTGAGGTGCCCGGTGCTTGAATGACAAGCCATGGTGCATTGGTGTATTCTTTTAGAAACTCCCAGTTGACAAGGTTGTATTTAAAAAGCACATGCATTATACCCATAAAGAAAGCACCGTCCGTACCAGGCTTTATAGGCACCCACTCGTCCGCTATTGCACCATAGCCCCATCTCACTGGGTTTACCACCACAAACTTTCCACCTTTGCGTTTCATTTCTTGAATACCCAGCTTGAAGGGATTAGAAGAGTGGTCTTCCGCCACGCCTATGAGCATAAAGTATTTTGTATTTTCAAAGTCCGCCTCTCCAAACTCCCAGAAAGAGCCACCAATGGAATACAGACCAGAGGCAGCGATATTTACAGAACAAAAACCTCCGTGCGCCGCCCAGTTGACCGTCCCAAGCTGGCTGGCAAACCAGCTGTTTATCTGTTGCATCTGGTCTCTTCCTGTAAAGAAGGCAATCTTATAGGGTCCCTTCTTTCTTGCCTCTTCCAGCCACTGGGTAGCTATCTCAAGTGCTTCTTCCCACTCTATTTCCTTGAACTGCCCAGAGCCTCTTGGACCCACTCTCAGCAGAGGTTTCCTGAGCCTTGCAGGGCTGTATTCTTTCATTATCCCAGATGAACCCTTGGCACAGAGAACACCCTTATTGGTTGGATGAGCGTCATTGCCCTTTATGTATGTCACCTTGTTATTTCTCACATAGACCTCTATGCCACACCTGCAGGCACACATATAGCAAGTGCTATAGGCTTTTCTATCGTAAAAGCTACCGCCTATCTCCATGATAGACCTCCTTTAGTAAAAAGATATACATGTTGCAACCTGTAGACCTTTCAGAGTTTTTATAACACTATAAGTTTTACTTATCAACTCTATAAAGCTGGCTTATAGTGATGAAGGACTGTATAGTCTCTTATGACAATGGCAGTGTAAGTAATAATCCAACATATGAGAAAAAGGGCAACAGGTATGAGTATTACAGTGATAGCGGACACTACTGTTAAAATAGCTACCACGGTTATAAAAGCCATCCAGAGAAAGGAATGCTTGAAATACGTATTGCTAAAAGCTTCTTTTAATCCAGCAGGTATAAAGGGATAAAAAACAGCCTTGAACCCCGCCTCAAAGGTTAAACCATCTCTAAAGGCTTTTGAATAAATCAGTGGAATAGCGTATATATAATATCCTATAAATAGAACTAAAAGAAGAAGCCATACAATCGAAGATGCTACAACACCCTCGTTAAAATAATTTTCTTGGATTGCATCGCTTAATGCACCCAAAATCCCAAAAGGTATTAGTAGCAATATAGATAAAAGTCCAACTAATATTAGGAAAACCCAAGCACCTATATTTATTCCGAGAGAAGGCATAAAATAGTTTTGAACCTTGGAGAGGGAAAGTCCTTCTTTTTGTTTTGATAGACTATGTGCGGTAATGTATAGTAGAACAGCATAGAGAAAAAGACTGTTTATGAAACTAAATACTAAGCCAATTAGGGGTAGAAAGGAAAGCAATAGAATAACAACATAAACAAGAGAAAAGGCAAAGAAAAAGCCAGGGTTTTGTCTAATAAGGGACAAACTTTCTGAAATACCACCCTCCTTTTCTACACTAAAACCTACCTTCGTAGAGTAAAGTTCCTTAAAGGGGGTAACCTTTAAAAAGGGGTAATTTTTTGAAGCGTCTATGAGCTTACGAGCCTTTTCTGGTTCAAGTTCAAGATATATTTCTCCTTTCTCTTTAAATTCCTGATCACAGCCTTCCACTCTATATCCTAATATCCCAGAAAGTATGCTGCAAGCTAAAGAAGGCGTAGTGCCTTTGCCAAAAGCAACTTTCACAGGAATGAGTTCCTTGTCTTCGCGGACAACTTCGTAAGATAAGAAGCTGTATCTTTTAAGTATACTTTCTATCTGAGATAGCCTGTCTGGGCTTACCTGAAACTCTATATGACCCTGCAACCTTAGCTTTTCCTCGCAGTTGCTCACAGAAATGTTCAAAGCTTTTAAAAGCGTTTCGCATATAAAGCTATCTGGGACATCCTCTGAAAGCTTTCTGAGTATTACTTTCATACTCTACTCCCCTTCTATGTCTTATATTTTAAACTTTAACTTCCCTTACCCACGCCCAGTTTTCCAAAGTCCACTCCACGGTTCTTCTTATTCCCTCCTCAAGGTCTACCTGTGGCTTCCAGCCAAGAAGGCTTTGAGCCTTTTGTATGTCCGCCCATGTGGCTTTCATGTCTGCCTTGTGAAAGTCTTTGAGCTCAAGCACAGCCTTTTTCCCTGTGTATTTTTCAATTAGAGATATAACTTCCGAAAGTGTATGTGGCTTGTTGTTTCCAAGGTTTATAACCTCATACCCGAGAGGCTTTGTAGCCAAAATAGTCCCTTCCGCTATATCGTCTATGTAGGTAAAGTCCCTGCTTTGAGAACCATCACCAAAAACTTCAAGAGGCTTGCCCTCAAGCACCCATTTTATGAACCTAAATATACTCATATCTGGTCTGCCTGCAGGACCGTAAACGGTAAAGTAGCGAACAATTGACACATCTATACCATAAAGGTAGTGGTAAGTGTAGCAGAGCACTTCTGCGGACTTCTTTGAAGCAGCGTAGGGAGATATGGGTGTATTAACAGGCAGGTCTTCTCTAAAGGGCATCTTTTGTCCTGCATAGAGAGAAGATGTGGAAGCCAATACGAACTTCTTAATACCAAAGTCTTTGCATAGCTCAAGCAGGTTCAAAGTGCCTATGGTGTTCGTGGTAAAGTAAACATAAGGGTTTTCTATGGAATAACGCACTCCAGCCCTCGCCGCCTCGTTTATTACGCAGTCAAAGGAGTGTTTTTTGAAAACCTCTTTTAGAGACTCCTTGTTTTCTATATCTACGAGGTAGAAGGTAAAATTCTCATACCTCTTGAGAAGTGATAGCCTATACTCCTTTAGCCTTGTGTCATAGTAGTCGTTCATGTTGTCCAGACCTACCACGCTGTAGCCTTTTTGCAATAGCTTTTCCGCAGTTTTCCAACCTATAAAGCCTGCACATCCCGTTATTAAAAAGTTCTTCATAGCTTAGAATTTTAACATGGCTCTTGAAGTGTATGAATTTCTTCTTAAGAAAGGTCTTGAGAGAAGAAGGGCTCAAGAGAAGTTTTTCAATATAGTCCTGTCCGCTATAGAAGAGGGGAATAACTGTGTAAAGATAATACAGGCACCTACAGGGACTGGAAAGACCTACGGCTACCTTATACCTCTTATGGAAAGGGAGCAGAAGGCAATAATCTCCACTGGGACAAAGCTACTTCAGGAGCAACTAAGAAGGGATATTGAAAATCTTAGGTCTTATTACTCCTATATCTACGGAAAGGACATTAGCTACCTTATCTTGAAAGGCAAAAGCAACTACCTGTGCTTGGACAGGTTCTACGACCTGCCAGTGGAGAGAAGACCTGCGGAGATTGAATCTCTGTTGGAGAGTGGTTGGGATGGTGATTTTGAGTTTGTAAGACTTGAGCCAGAGCTTAGAGAAATGCTTTGTGTGGATGATGACTACTGCACCTCTCATTACAGACAAACCTGCAAGTATAGGCATGATTGTTTCTATTGGGGAAGGCTAAAAAGGCTTGAAAGACAAGCGGACATAATTGTGGTAAACCACGCCCTTTTGACCCTAAAGGATTTTGAAAACCCAGAGGAAAGAGTGCTCGTCCTTGACGAAGCCCATGAGCTTGACAAGTATATAACCAGCAGTCTTACATGGGGGATATCTCTCTACACTTTAAGAGTTGACATAATGGGAAAGGTCCTTGACTTTCTCAAAGACGCAAGGCTTGAATTAGAGGACTTTTTCATAAAACACTTTGAAGGACTTTTCAAAGAGCAGAAGGAAGAGCTTGCCCTTGAAAGTCTAAAACCCTATGCGGAAGATTTTGAAACCCATATCCTTAGACCACTTCTCTATTTTCACAAAACCATAAGAGAAAACCTCATATCACAGCTGACAAACTTTGTCACAGAGAAAATGTTTGTAAGCATGACTTTAAAGGAGTATATGCTTAAAAGCGGTATTCTTGATTGGGAAAGGTATTTGGAATTAAAGGCAAACTATGAGGCACCCAGTGAGGAAGAGGAAAAATGGATAAAGAAAATAAGAAACTACGAGCTTTTAACAAGGAGGTTAAACAAGATTAGAGATTTCTACAAAATCATGAAGGAAGACCCACCGGGAATAGGATATCTTGTAGGTAGACGCTTTAGCAGAAGACTTCAGACCTTTAACTATTGGCTTTCCGCTTTTCCTGTTTTTCCTGCAGGTCATGTGGATTGGACGGGCTACAAGGCTATCATAGTTACCTCAGCAACCGTTGACCCAGAGGACCTAAATCAAACCTTGGGAATAAAGGGTGAATATTACGACCTTGAGCATTCCTTTCCTTACGAGAAGGTTAATTTTCTCGTATACTTGGTAGACCCAAGAAGAAGGGAAGAGTGGGAGCAGTGCTTAAAGGATGCCTATAAGTATCTTAGAAGCCTATACGATAAACTTCTGGTGCTTTTAACTAACAAAGAGCACATAAAACTTTTTGAAAAGGAAAAAGATATAGCCTTTCAGGGAGATGAGCCTTTGTCTGGGCTTCTTGAAAAGCTAAGGTCTGGAAGGATAAAGGCTCTTGTGGGGCTCGATAGCCTTTGGTTTGGTGTTGATGTGAAGGGTGAAAAGGGCATACTTATGGCAAAGCTACCCTTTGAAAGTCCAGAGGAACCTATAACCTTTCATAGAATAAGGTTTCTAAAGTCTGTGGGACTTGACCCTTTTGAGTATCAAAAAAGAAAGGCTCTCATAAAGTTTAGACAGGGCATAGGTAGGCTAATGAGAAGTAAGGAGGATAGTGGAACTATAGTTTTGTGCGATAAGAGAATATACAAGTTTAGAGAATTTTTGGACGCTCTACAAGAGCTTGGTATAAGGGTTATGAACATAAAACCAGCCTAAAATCCAAAGGTCATAGGAATATCCATGTTTACGTCCTTGACCTCTTTTATTTCAGGGAACTTGTTTTTGAGAGCCCTTTCTATACCCGCTTTTAGGGTAAGCACAGACATGCCACAGCCTGAGCATGCTCCTATCATTCTTACAAGTACAGTGCCATCCTCTTTTATGTCTACTAACTCCACATCTCCGCCATCAAACCTGAGGGCTGGTCTTATTTCGTCAAGAACCGCTTCTATCTCTTCACGGGTAGGCATTGCCATCTTTTACCTCCTTTGAAAAGTTATGTAGACTATAAAGTATGCGAAAGGAAGAAACCATCAATGAGGAAAATCAATATGTGGTAATAGGTAGGGTGCTTGACACATACGGGCTCAGAGGTGAACTAAAAGTGCAGGCATATTTAGACAAGAAGCATTGGTCAAAGATAAAAAGGGTCTTTCTAAAACGTAAAGGTGGGGATTACGTGCCTTTTGTTGTGGAATACTCAAAACCACATGGAAAGGACTATTTAATCTTAAAGTTTGAGGGTTTTAAAAAGCTTGAGGAAGTAGAGTCCTTTAGTGGAGCAAAGATTTTTCTACCTAAGGGGGAGCTTCCCAAGAGAAGAAAGGGAGAATACTATTACTTTGAGCTTGAGGGTTTAGAGGTCTTTACAGAAGGTGGAAGGTATATGGGAAAAGTTTCAGGAGTTGTGGAGCAAAAGCCCTATGACCTTTTGGAGATAGACGAAGGAAAACTCTACATACCCTTCGTGTCTGCACTGGTTAAGGAGGTAAAGTTAGAGGAAGGAAAGTTAATAGTAAGCGATATCTTGGCAGAACTCTAATGCCTCTTTGCCCAGGTTATGGGTCCAAAGTGCACTTCCATGCCTGCTTGAACTATGGACTCTGAGAGAGAGGGATGAGAATACATGGCTTTTGAAAGAAAGTCCACTCCAAGGTCTGCCTTCATAAGGTGCAATACTTGGTGGAGAAGCTCTCCCGCATGTGGACCAAGTATATGACAACCCAATATATTTCCATCCTCACTTACCACAAGCCTTACAAAACCTTCATTTTCTCCGTCATCCATAGCCTTTGGATTAGGAACAAAGGATACCACGCCTACCTTTACCTCATAACCTTCTTCCTCCGCTTGGTCTTCTGTAAGACCCACACTGGCGATTTCATAGGCGGAGTAAATTATCTTAGGAACAAGTCTTTCATTCCTAACCATGTCTTTATCTCCGAGCATATGGCTTATGGCAACCTTTGCCTCATACATGGATTTGTGGGCAAGCATCAAAGGAGAGGTTATGTCTCCACAGGCGTATATGTTGGGAATGTTTGTTTGACAAAACTGGTTTACCCTTACAAAGCCTCTTGAATCCCTTTCAATACCTAACTGTTCAAGACCTATGCCTTCTGTGTTGGGCTTTCTTCCTACGCCAAGCAGGATAAGGTCTGCTTGAACTTCAGAGTCATCGGAAAGAAAAGCCTTCACCTGCGAGCCTGCTACCTCCCAGCCTTTGAGCGTGGTTTTTAGCCTTATGTCTACGCCTATCTTCTTTAGCTTTCTGGCAAGATAGCGAGAGGACTCTTCTGGTATGTCCGCAGAAGGTAAAAGTCTGTCTTTTAGCTCCACCAAGACCACCTCAGAGCCATACATCCTAAATATGTAGGCGAACTCCACGCCAACCGCACCACCGCCTAATATAAGAATTCTCTTTGGAAAATCCTCCAAAGACCATATTTGGTCTGTGTCAAAGATATACCTTCCGTCAGGCACAAGGTCGCCAACAGACGCAGTGGATGACCCAGTAGCCAAAAGGATATACCTTGTTTTAAGCTCAATTCCTTCGGGCTCAACCACTACAGTGTTAGCATCCTTGAGAACACCTTTGCCATAGAACATGGGAATCTTTAGATGCTCCGCAAACTTTTTAAAGTTTTCCCTTATGGTAAGCACAACCCTCTCCCTTCCCTCTTTGAGCCTTTGCATGTTTAGGTCATAGCCCTTGAGAAATATTCCATATTCTGGGAGTTTTTGAAATTTATCCAACATATAAGCACCGTGCCTCATATACTTGGAGGGTATACACCCTCTATTTAAACAGTTCCCTCCCACCGTTTCTGGACTCAGCTCCACAAGGGCAACCTTCATACCTCTTCTGTGTGCGTATAGTGCACCCTCGTAGCCACCACTACCTGCACCTATAATGACAAGGTCATACATCTTTTTTCTTCCTCCTTTCTTTGTAAACCGCCTGCCTGCATTGCTTTATTATAGCCTTGTATTTGTAGTATACGGATGGGACTTTTATGGGAAGCCCGTAATACCTCTCAAGCAGGAGCATTATATCCTCTGTGGTAGTGTATCTGTGGTTTCTTATTATGCTTTTTATGTATTTTACTATGCGCGTTTCCTTCATGGGCTTTGGATATTTTAACAGGCATAGCCTCAAGACTGGATGAGCTTTGTCATTGTATGTAGGAGGGTTCAGAAATAAAGTCTCAAAGGCATGACCCAAGAGCAGTGGGATTTTATTAACCTGCTTGTGATAGTGGCGAGGTTCGTTCAGGTTTTTGGCTTCTTCTTTGCCATACTTATGCTTATAAAAGAGTTCCCTATTGGATACACCTTTCTCGTTTTTGCCATAAACCTTGTAGGTTTTTTTGCCATATTGACAGGCGTGCTAACAAGGCTCTTTTCACTGCCAGAAGTGCTTATTGCGGACGCCATAATTATTGCCCTTAGCATTGCCATATTTTTGAAAGCCTACAAGGTAAAAAAACTAAAAGAGAAGTTTCCTCCACCTCCTAAACCCTTCACTCGTTGTCCAGTATGCGGTAGCTTTATAGACCCAAAGGTAAACTATTGCGTGCTTATGGATAGCAAAAGCCTTCTCTACTTTGACACAAGAGAGCATATGGAAGCCTTTATAAAAAACCCACAGCTTTATAGAATATCAAAGGAGATAAATTACGACGGCGTAAAGAAGGTTTGTATAAACAAGGAAGAAGGATGGATAGAATGGGGGCAAAGCCCCCGTGAGGTTATTTCACAAAATCCTTGAGGGTTTCATAAGCCTTCATAGCCTTTTCAAACCTTTCGTTTATAACTTCCCAGTTTAGGTTCTGGAGGAAGGCGTCAATGTAGGGAGCTCTCTTGTTCTTTTGGTCCACATAGTAGGCGTGTTCGTAAGTGTCAAGGACTATGAGAGGAATAAGCCCTGTGTAGTTGTAAACATTGTGAGCGTCAAGACCGTTTACCACAAGCCTGCCAGAGAATATATCAAGTCCAAGAATAGCCCATCCTCTAAAAGCCATACCTGCTGCCTTTATCTCCTGAATACAGGCATCCCAAGAGCCAAAGTCTTCTTCTACTTTCTTTTTGAAAGCCTCTGAAGGCTCTCCCTTTGCACCAAGATGACCAAAATAAAGCTCGTGAAGAACAACACCCATGTAATTGAAAGTCTCCTCCACCTTTAGCTCCCTATACTCAGAGTAGTTTTGGTTTGCTTTGCTTCTGTCAGAGAAGTTAAGGTCTGCGAGCTTTTCTTGAATCTCGTTGTATTTAGTCACATAGCCCTTGTAGTGAGCTTCAAAGTGTGGCTCAATCTGCTCGTTGGAAATGCCATTGAGGTTTGCAGGCTTAAGATGGTTCTTTGGCTCTAACTTATGCACTGGCATAGCTTACCTCCTTAGTGAGTTTTAACCTATTATAATGCTCTCAGAAACTCCTTTTCTATGAGAAAGCTCAATGTCTGTGCTTATGCATATGCCCACCCATGCCTTTTCTTACAGGTGCTTGGACCTTAACCTCTCCGGACTTTTCAAACTTGAGAGTGAGCTCAACCGTATCGCCTTCTTTGAGAGGCTTTTTGAGGTTTATAAGCATAATATGAAGACCGCCGGGCTTTAACTCCACCTTTCCACCTGCAGGAATCTCTATGGCTTTAACTCTCCTCATTCTACCTTCCACGGTTTCGTGGAGTTCGGTTATCTCAGAAACGTTGTTGGACGCATCTACGAGCCTGTCTGCTTCCTTCCCCTTGTTTTCTATAACCATATAGGCAGCGGACATCTTAGAGGTGGGAGGGACTTCCCTAACCCATGCATCCTTTACTTCAATCTTTGGTTGAGCAAGGCTAAGTCCTGCAAGGAAAAGGCTTCCAAGAAGAACTTTTCTCATGACTTTACCTCCTAAGTGAATTTAAAGATAATTTTAAGGAGGTTTTCATGAAAAATCAATGAAAGCCAGCCCGGCGGGAGTCGAACCCGCAACCTTGGGATCCGTAGTCCCACGCTCTATCCAGTTGAGCTACGGGCCGTTTGGTATATATTATATGCCATAATGTTGAAAGAAACTATAGACCCCTTGTCTTTGCAATACGAAAATACCCGCAGGTATTTTACGGAGTTCATCTCCCAAAGAGAGCATCTGCTTCCTTACCTAAAGCCACAGAAAACCCCTCTGCTACTTATGGACCTTCAGGGTATAAAAAGCAGATACATTGAGGTAAAGTATCACTTTTCTCAGTTTAAGGTTTACTATGCGGTGAAAGCTAACGACCATGTGGACATTCTTAAAACCCTTGCGGAGCTTGGCTCTGGTTTTGAGGTGGCTTCTTCAGAGGAGCTAAAGAAAGTCTTAGAGCTTGGAGTAAAGCCAGAAAGGATAATCTCCAGCAATCCTGTAAAACCTATGGACTTTATAGCCTACGCCTACGAGAAGGGAATAAACAGGTTCGTGGTGGACTCTTTCACAGAAGTAGAGAAATTGACAAAGACAGCTCCAAGGTCAAGGGTTTATGTAAGGCTTGTAGTTCCCAACGAAGGAAGCGACTGGCCCCTCTCAAAGAAGTTTGGAGTTGATGTGGACACAGCCCTTGATATATTGGAATACGCCCAAAGTAAGGGTCTTGTTCCTTACGGTATCACCTTCCATGTGGGGTCTCAGTGCAACAATTTCAGAAACTGGCTTATAGGTATAAAGAAAGCCAGTGAGCTTTGGCAGAAGGCAAAACTTAGAGGTTTGAGACTTCAGATGCTCAACATAGGTGGTGGTCTGCCAGTGAGGTATACTTACGAAGCCCTTAGGATAGAGGATATAGCTTACTATGTGAGGGGACTACTTCAGAAGTTTATGCCTTCACTTCCCCATGAGCTTCAAATTGAGCCGGGAAGAGGTATAGTGGGAGACCAAGGCATAATGGTCTGCAGGGTTATAGGAAAGGCAAAAAGAGGTGAGGAAAACTGGCTTTACATAGACACGGGAGTCTTTAACGGTCTTGCGGAAGCCCTTGGGGGTATAAGGTATCCCTTCTACCTTGAGAGGGGTGGAGAACTAAAGGAATGGACGATAGGCGGTGTTTCTTGTGATAGCATGGATGTGGTTGCGCGCATGGTGCCCTTGCCTGAGCCCGAAGTGGGTGATTACCTTTATATCCTCTCCGCAGGAGCTTACACCACCGTATATGCTGCAGACTTTAATGGTTTTCCTGAGCCTGAGGTTCTGTGTCTTTGAAGCTTAAGCATACTGTTCCTTCCATACCGCTTTCTACTTGCACCCACGCCCT
>JBBKAW010000072.1:0-10014 GCA_037722135.1 Aquificaceae bacterium | reverse complement strand
TGAAGCTTAAGCATACTGTTCCTTCCATACCGCTTTCTACTTGCACCCACGCCCTAAGCAAAGGCTTAGCAAATTCTATAAGGTTTGTATCCGTCACGGACAAATTGAGTATAAGTAGGGTATTCTCCGCAAGCATAAGTATATATTCCAGCTCCTTAGGCTTTATTATCTCTCTATGGCCCACAAAGAGTATGTTAGGGTTCATATAGAAGGCGTCCTTTAGTCCTTCTTCAAAGGTATCCACATCAACACCCACTTCTCTCTGCACTACCAGGGACTGCCCGTGTCCGAGGAGAAAGGTAAGAGGAGATTCTAAGATAAAAATAACCTTTTTGAAATTTTGACAGACGTGCTGTAGAAGGGAATAAATGAGTGTGCTTACCAAAAGATGGTTTTTACCCTGAAAGATAAAAAAGCCTGAGTTATAAAGCCTTACTACTTCTTCCAATTTCTCCAAATGCCTTTTGTCCGGACAAAGTTTATCCATAGGCGGTATGTTGTAGGGAGTTTTCAAGATATGAACCACGTAACTACCTCTTTGTGTGATGTATTTTACTCTAAACCTCCCCACCTTTTGAAGACCAAAGGAAAACATGCCTTCTTTTCCAAGCGGTCCAAGTGCAAAGGGCGTGTGACTTCTAAGAGCTATCAGCGTATCCCTTATATCCTCAGGTGTAAGGATAGTATCAGATATCCTTATGAGTTCTTGACCCTTTCTTTCCATTATAAAAGCCCTTGGCAAAAGGTATATTTCTGCTATATCCTCATTAGCGCTCAAATAACTAACTATCTGTGGCATATAATTCATTACTCTTCTCCTTGTTGATAATTCTCATAACTATGTTTAGGCTAAAAATTATATTATGAGAACAGGAGGAGAAAATGGCTATAAAGGATATTATGGAAGCACTCAGAGATGAGGTGGTTAACAACTCCAGACTTTCTGAATTAGTCAAAGACATAAAGCTTATAGGAAGAACCCTTGAGATAGTGTATAGACTTCCTCAAAAGGGTCTTGAGGAAGATATTGTGGAAAAGACCAGAAATGCTCTTGAGAAGGTGCCAGATGTAGAGGATATAAAGGTTAGATTTGTAGAGGACATTCCCGCACAACCTGTAATGGGTGCTCCCATTTTTACCAGAAGAAGAGTGCCTGGCATAAAGCATCTTATCGCAGTTGGTAGTGGAAAGGGTGGCGTGGGTAAGTCTACTGTTTCCGCAAACCTTGCCCTTGCTCTTTCAAAGCTTGGATATAGGGTTGGTCTTTTGGATGCGGACATATACGGACCAAGTATTCCCACCATAATGGGTGTGAAGGGTCAGCGAGTACATGTGGACGAAAGCAACAAAATAATACCCATAGAAAAGTATGGAATAAAACTGCTTTCTATAGGTTTTTTGCTTCCCTCCGAGGACACACCAGTTATATGGCGTGGTCCCATGCTTATGAAGGCACTCACGCAGTTTCTCTTTGACGTAAAATGGGGAGAGCTTGACTACCTTATACTTGACCTACCACCAGGCACTGGAGACGTTCAGCTCACTCTTGCTCAAAACGTGCATATGGGTGGTGCGGTGGTGGTGACCACTCCTCAGGATGTGGCTTTGGCGGATGTGAAGAAAGCGGTAGCCATGTTCAAAGAGGTTCAAATACCCATTCTTGGTGTTATAGAAAATATGGCTTACTTTGTATGCCCCGATAGTGGCAAGAAATATTACATTTTTGGAAAGGGTAGGGTGGCAGAGTTTGCCACCACCTATGGGCTTAAGATACTCGGTTCAATACCCATTGACCCAGAGCTTGCGGAGACCTCTGACCTTGGAAGACCAGTGGTAGAAAGTCATCCAGACTCAGATACCGCAAGGGCTTTTATAAGCATAGCAAAGCTAATTAGCGACATAACGGAAAGGAGGTAAAAGATGTTTGTTAAAAAAGCGGGTAAAAGGGTAGTTTACTTAGACCACATTGCAACAACACCAGTAGCGGAAGAAGTCCTACAGGCTATGCTTCCCTACTTTAGAGAGCACTTTGGAAACCCCACGTCTCTGCATAGCTTTGGACAGGTGGCAAAAAAGGCTATAAACGAAGCAAGGGAAAAACTGGCAGTCCTTACAAACGCCAATAGTCCCGAAGAATTTATATTCACCTCTGGTGGTATAGAAGCTAACAATTTAGCCATAAAGGGTATAGCGGAGGCTTATGAGAAGAAGGGAAGACATATAATTACCACGGAGATAGAGCACCACTCCATATTGCACCCTCTAAAAAGCCTTGAGAAGAGGGGTTGGGAGGTAACCTACCTAAAGCCAGACAAGTATGGACTTATAGACCCACAACAGCTGGCGGATGCGGTCAGACCAGATACGGTTCTTGTAAGCATAGGGCACTCCAACAGAGAAATAGGAACTATACAAAACATAAAGGAGCTCGTAAAAGCTGCAAAGGAGAAAAATCCAAAGGTTATCTTTCACACAGACGCCTGCCCCACACTGGGACACTATCCTGTAGACTTAAAGGATTGGGGTGTAGATGCTGCTTCCTTTACCGCACACCTTATGTATGGACCTAAGGGTGTGGGTGCCTTGTGGACAAGGAAGGGTGTAAAGATAAGACCACTAATAGAAGGTGGAACTCAAGAAAGGGGTGTAAGGGCTGGAACGGAAAACGTGCCGGGTATAGTGGGCTTTGGTGCAGCCTGCGAGCTTGCCATGAAGGAACTGCCAGAAAGAATGGAAAGGCTCTCCTCATACAGAGACAGGCTAAAGAGGGGTCTTGAAGAAAGGCTTGATATGATAGAGTTTACGGGGCATCCCACACAAAGGCTACCGCATCATCTTTCTTTGATTGTCCACTTAATAGAAGGAGAAGCCATGCTCCTTAGGCTTGACCTAATGGGTATAGAGACCGCCTCTGGTTCCGCCTGCGTGTCTTTGGCTCTAAAGCAGTCTCATGTGCTCTTTGCCATAGGTGTTCCCAAAGAGGTGGCTAACGGCTCTATAGTTTTTAGCTTTGGAAGGGATAACACAGAAGAGGACGTGGACTATGTGCTTGAAGAGTTTCCAAAGACGGTAAAACTCCTCAGAGAGCTATCACCTTTTACGCCAGAAAACTGGGAGCAGTATGTAAAGGGTAGGAAATGAAGATTCTGGTCCATATATGTTGCGCACCCGATGCGGTTTACTTTTTGAAAAGGCTAAGGGAAGACTACCCAGAGTCCGATATAGTGGGCTTTTTCTACGACCCTAATATCCATCCTTACGAAGAGTATAAGCTTAGGCTTTTGGAAACAAAAAGGATATGTGGAGAGCTTGGCATAGAACTCATAGAAGGAGAATACGACTTGGAGGGTTGGCTTTCTGCGGTAAAAGGCTATGAGGATGAACCAGAAAGGGGAAAAAGATGTGCTATATGCTTTGATTACAGGCTTCTTAGAAGCCTTGAAGTGGCAAAGGAACTTGGTGCAACTCACCTTACCACCACCTTGCTTATGAGTCCAAAGAAGGAGTTTCTAATGCTAAAAGAGAGTGGACAAAAGGTGTGCCAAAACTCAGGCATTGAGTTCTTAGCCTTGGACTATCGCAAAGGTGGTGGCACTCAAGAGATGTTCAGGCTTTCAAAGGAGCTGGAGCTATACCATCAAGACTACTGCGGATGCATATACGGGCTTTTTAAACAGAAAAAGGGTCCAGTGCAATGGGATTTGGTCTCTTTTGGTGGCAGAAGACCGGGAAGCAAGGAGGAGTTGACCTTTATAAAAGAAATAAGGCTTTTTGTCCAAGGTGAACTAAATCTTTCTTGCAGGGAGTGGGAGTTTGGCTTTCTCAATTGGAAAGTTTTGCAAGGAAAACTTGAAGTCAATGGTCAGACAATCCCATCCTTTGTAAGACCCTACTCTCCATCTATAAGAGGTATTTTAAAGGCAGACCCTGTGGAGAAGATAGGAAGGGTAATATACTATAACAAGGGCGGTCTAAGGGTAATTTTGACAGAAGGCTTGAGAGATGAAGCTCTTGAGTATCCTGATAACCTTTGCAACCCAACCTTTCTTGTCCCACGGGAGTATGAGGAGAGCCTTTTGAGAAACAGAGTCTCCGCAGAGCTCCAGACAGAGATAAGCCCAGACAAGTCTCTTATTTTACTTATAGGTAGTTTGGATGCGGAAGATATAGCTTACCTGCCTGCGGACACCCTTCAGGATGGGACAGGAATAAGCTTGGAATGGTTAAAGGAGTTTCTAAGAAAAGAGCAAAGGGACATAGCTTTGGGAAGAAAAGCCTACCTCTTGGTTGGTGCGAGCACTCTCGGAAACCCCGGAGTGAGATACTTTGAAGAAAGAACAGGTAAAAAGGTTAGGAGTTTTCTGTGTAGTCAAACCTCTTAGCCTCAAGCCACAAGGCGTCCATTTCCTCAAGGGTCATCTGCCTTAGGTCTTTACCCATTTCCTTTGCCCTCTTTTCCATATATCTAAACCTCTTTTCAAACCTGTCATTTGCCTTTTGAAGGCATAGTTCCGCATCAAGTTTAAGAAGTCTTCCAAGCTCTACCACCGCAGTGAGAAGGTCTCCCAGCTCATGCTCAAGCTCTCTTCTATCTCCAGAGGTCATGGCTTCTCTTAGCTCTTGAAGTTCCTCCATTATTTTCTCTATTACCTGCTCTGGTCTCTCAAAGTCAAAGCCTACAAGACTTGCTCTATCTTGAAGTTTCTGAGACCTCATAAGTGCAGGAAGGCTCTTGGGAACACCGTCAAGAATGCTTTCCCTATCCTTTAGCTTTCTCTCCTCCCAGTTTTTGAGCACCTCTTCCGGAGTTTCACAGCCAAAGACATGGGGATGACGCTCTATGAGCTTTTTATTAAGCCTTTGGATTACCTCCTCTATGTCAAAAGCGGACCTCTCCTTTGCTATCTGAGAGTGGAAAACCACCTGAAGCAAAAGGTCTCCGAGCTCTTCCTTTAGTTTTTCATCGTCTCCAGAATCAATAGCATCAAGAAGCTCGTAAGCTTCCTCTATAAGATACTTCTTCAAAGTCTCGTGAGTTTGAGACCTATCCCAAGGACACTTAGAGCGAAGCTCCTCCATAATCCTCAAAAGCTCATCAAAAGCTTCCATAGGCTATATTATACTTAATGGTAAGAGAAGCTTTAAAACTGCTTTTTCTCATAGTCTCTTATAACTTTATACTACACTACCTGTCTACTCTGCTACCCGTTGACCTATTTCCCCTTCACTTAGAGGGTATTCTCATGGTTGCATCTTTCACTTCCGCTCTCTATCTTGCATGGCTTTTTGGATATAGAGAAAAGACCGTCATATGGCTTGCTTACGTTTCCCTATTTCAGATAATAGGGCTTTCTATTGTGAGGGGAGACTACGAAGTCATAACGCAGTTTCTTCCCTCTCTCCTGCTTACCGTATCTCTTATATGGCTCTTTGAGTCTCCCGTTGAGAAAAGAACGAAAAGGCTTGAAGAGGAAAGAAGAAGGCTTGAAGAAGAGCTAATCAGAAATAATGTGGAGCTCAGAGGGCTTTTGGAACAAATAAACCTTCTAAAGGAGCTTACAGAAAGGCTTTCAAAGGAGAAGGAACTTATAGAAAGTAGGTTTAAAAAGCTAAGAGAAGAGGAGCTTATAGAAAGGGAAAAGCTTGAGCGTGAAAAGGAAATGCTTGTTAAAAAACTTCAGGAAAACCAGAAGAAGCTTACGGAGTATACGGAAAGACTTGAAAGGCTAACTAAAATAAACAGAGAACTCTTTCAAATGTTAGAAGTTATGCAGGACACACAGCCAAGGGGAAGCAAAGAAGAGGTATCAAGGCTAAGACAAGAAAGAAAAAGACTATCAAAAGAGCTCATATCTCTGCAGGAGCTCTTAGAAGAGCTTTCCAAAGAGAATATGGAGATAAGCCAGAAATATGAGGAGCTTTTGCAAAGGTTTGAAGGAGAAAAAAAGGAGAGGGAAAAACTTCAGCTACAGGTGGAAAACCTTCTCAAGCAGGTAGAGAGCAAAAAACAAATATACGAAGACTTACTTTCAACTCTCTTTGAAAACATAGAGTTTGAAGAAAGTGCGGTTAGGGAATTTATGGAGCTCAACAAAGAGGCAAAAAGAGAATTTCTAAAAGAGCTTATGCTACTTAACATGAAGGATATGACTGAAAGGTTTGAGGTAATGAAGGGCTACAGGAATATCTTTAAGCTAAAGCCTATAGGGGGAAGAATATACTTTACATTTGGAAAAGCAAAAAGATGGAAAGTTCTTGGCATTTTATGGGGTGAGGACGATAAGAGCAAGCACAGATATATTAATGAGGTTCTGATAAAATATAAAGATTAGGTAGCATAAAAAGGAGGCAGATGATGACTGGGTTGAAAGAGGTCCTGGAAAGGCTTTTGAGTTTTAAAGCGGACGATTACATGGTCACAAGCCTCTATCTTAAGCTTGGTGTGGAAGAAAGAACAGACAGAAAGTATCTTAGAACCTTTAAAAACCTGGTTAAAGCTCAAAGGGAACACTTAGAGAACAGAGGATTAGAAAACCATGTTCTAAGGTCTGTGGAAGAGGACTTTAAGAAGATAGAGGATTTTCTTTCAGAACCTGAAAATCTAAAAGGATGCAGAGCAATAGCCATCTTTTCCTCCTCTTCCAGAGGACTTTTTGAAGTTGTTAAGCTACCATACACCTACAAAAACAGGCTCATAGTAGACCACGACCCTCTTATAAGAGAAATAGCGGTAATTGACGAAGAGCTTGGTAGAATAGGAGTGCTACTCATAGACAGAAAGCATGCACGCTTTTTCCTTATGGACCTTGAGGGAATGAGGGAGGTTTTGGACTTTATGGAGCCTCTTGCCACAAGGGCACATAAATTCCACTCGGGAGGTAGTGGGCTTAAGGGAGCAGAAGGTATTATGAAGTTTTCTATGCCTGCAAGAATAGGTGGACCAAACGTGGTCCAACATTCTTATGGCGAATACAGGTTTAATATGAGGATAAGAGAAGAAAGGCATAGGCTCTTTAAATTGGCAAGTGATGCTCTTATGGAAGCATGGAAAGAGAGCAAATTTGACAAACTGGTTATAGGCTCTGATAGGGAGGATATAAGGGATATAGAAAACCATCTCCATCCATACCTATTGGAAAGGCTCATAGGATACATAGAGGCAAATCCATCCTATGTGGAAGAGGAAGTCAAGGAAAAGGTATACAACCTCCTTTATGAAAAGAGTAAAGAAGAGGAGAGGAAATTGGTAGAGGAACTGCAGGAGTTGGAAGGTAAGGGACTTGCGGTAAATGGAACTTCAAGGGTATTACAGCAACTCTACAACGGAAATGTAAGGCTTTTGCTACTTGCGGATGACTTTCAAAAGCCGGGATATGTATGTGAAAAGTCCCACTTACCTCTCCTTACACCAGATTGCCCGTTGGAGGACAAGGTTTATCCAGTGCCAGATGTGGTAGATGAAATTATTGAGTTTGCTCTTGAAGAAAGAGCAAGGATTAAGGTTATACATTTAGAAGAATTAAAGAAGAAAATAGATGGGCTTGCCTGCTTTATGCGGTTTGCTCTATGAACTATGAAAGGGTGGTAATTTTCATAGATGGGTCTAACCTCTTTCATGCCATAAGGTATATGAACATAAGGATAGACTATCAAAAGTTAGTTGACTTTTTAAAGGAAGACAGAAAGCTTATAAGGGCATATTTTTATGGAGCCATACCTCAAGAAAAGGACATAAAGAAAAACAGTCCAGAATGGGAAAGCTATATGAGGCAGAAAAGGTTTCTTGAGGAGCTTTCTCTACAAGGTATAAAAGTGAAATTGGCAAAACTAAGAAAACTGCCCTCTGGTGAATATGTGGAGAAGGAAGTGGATATAATGCTTGCAACGGACATGCTTAGCATGGCTTATACAAACACCTACGATACTGCGGTGCTGGTAAGTGGAGACAGCGATTTTTCATACACGGTTGAGGAGGTACAAAGGATTGGCAAAAGGGTGGAAAATGCTTCTTTTAAGAGGACAAGCTCCTATCAGCTTCGTAAGGTTTGCGATAGGTTTTTACTCTTGGATGACTACTTAGATAGGTTTGTGGTGCAAGAAAAAATAGAGGTGTCCCAAGAGCTCAGCTTTTGGGAAAGAATTAAAAAGCTATGGAAAGGGTAGTGTGTCTTAGGACCAGTAGGAGTGGATGTATCAAAGGCTTGAAGTGCATAGAGGAACTCACAGAACATTATGCCATAACCGTTGGAAACTTTGACGGAGTCCACAGAGGACATCAACGTCTGTTAGAAAGACTAATTTCAAAAGCTAAGGAAAAGGGTTTAAAGAGCTTAGTGCTTTCCTTTTATCCACATCCACTATGGGTCTTGAACTCTACGCAGGCACCTTGCGAGCTTACGGACATAAGGGAGAGGTCAGAGCTTATTCTCAAGCATGGTGTGGACCAAGTGGTATTTATAAGGTTTGATAGAAGCTTTTCAAAGCTTTCCGCAGAGGACTTTATAAGAGAGGTTTTATGGAACAGGTTAAGGTGCAAGCATCTTGTGGTGGGATATGATTGGAGGTTTGGATACAAGCGTGAGGGTGAGATAGAACTTGCAAAGGAGCTCGGCAAAGAAATGGGCTTTGAAGTGGAGGAGATGGAACCTTTTAGGATAAATGGACATGTGGTGAGTAGCACCCTTATAAGGAGACTGCTTCATATGGGTAGGCTTGAAGAAGCCAGCCTATACCTTGGAAGAAATTATTCCCTTAAAAGAAAGGTAGTATCTGGCGAAGGAAGGGGCTCCATTCTTGGTTTTCCAACTGCAAACTTGCAAAACACAGAGAACCTCTGTTTGAGAGAAGGTGTATATGTGGTAAGGGTTGAAGACCGCTTTATGGGTGTTGCCAACTATGGGGTAAGACCTACCTTTGGAGGCAAGAAAAGGGTCTTAGAGGTTCATATACTTGACTTTGAAGGAAACTTAAGGGATAAGGAAATAAAGGTGGAGTTTCTCAAGTTTCTTAGAGAAGAGAAAAAGTTCTCCAACCCAGAGGAGCTCAAAAGACAGATAAAGGAAGATATTTCAAGAGCCAAAGGATTCTTCTAAGTATCCTATGTATAGAACCTTACCATCTTCAGTTAAACCAAAAGCCTTTTCCATCCTATCTCTAAGACCCTTTTTGTTTTCCAGAAAGTCCTTAAGGGTTTTTGGCTCTCCATGAGCCCTAAGCATGTATTCTTTTACTTGACCATTGTCAAAATGAATCTTCACGGGCAAGCAATAAAACTTGGAGTTTTCACCATCATGGCATCTTTCTATCTCGCCTATTACCTCAATGCTTACACTTCTTGCCACCAACTTCATAGGTATATTTTAACCCATGCCTAACTCTTTTAGCTTTCTCCAAAGCGTGGTTCTGTGCATACCTAACATTCTTGCTGCAAGGCTCTTGTTTCCACCCACCTCTTCAAGGACTCTTTTTATCTTTTCTCTTTCCTTTTCTTGTTCCCTCTGGGAGTTTTCCAACTCAATTTGAAGGTCTTCAAGGTTTATTAGGCTTCCTCTGCAAGTGATAACCGCACGCTCTACTATGTTTTCAAGTTCCCGCACATTGCCAGGGAAGTGATATGAAAGCAAAAGTCTTATTGCTTCTGAGGAAAAGCCCTTTATTCTCCTTGAGTATTTCCTTGTATATTTTTCCAAGAAGTGCTTAAGAAGCACTGGTATATCTTCCTTTCTTTCTCTGAGAGGAGGGAGGTATAGTCTTACAACACTTAGCCTATAGTAAATGTCTTCTCTAAATTCACCACGCTTTATAAGCTCTCTTAAGTTTTTGTTTGTGGAGGCTATTATGCGAAGGTTTACCCTTCTTGTCCTTGTATCTCCAAGTCTTTCAAACTCTTTTTCTTGGACTAAGTGGAGTATCTTTGCCTGCAGGTGAAGTGGCATATCACCTATTTCGTCTAAAAACAATTTATCCTACGCAAATAACTTGCCAAAAACCATAAGCATAAGATTTAGAATTATC
>JBBKAW010000071.1:16957-23440 GCA_037722135.1 Aquificaceae bacterium | reverse complement strand
GAAGGTTCTTGAGCTTCTTGAGGTTCTTGCCTTTCCTCCATAGAGATTAATTATAGCACACGCTTTGAAAATGAAGGCTAAAGGCTAATGAAGGTTATCTCCAAGTTCGGACTAACTATAACAAGGTTCTTCAGAGGTATTAAGGTCCACCTTTCTTTCGTTAGCTTCTCCGAAGAGACCAAAACAGCCCTTTCTCCTCTCAAGGATTTACTTCTCAATAGCTGTCTTGTTTCCTCTGATAGGTATTCAAAGAGGTCATAATCAGGGTTTTCTCTCTTGAGAAGATAAAGGGAGTAGTATTTTTCATTGCTTGAGGCATCCCTGTATGCATATATTCTATACCCATCGGATAGTATGAAGTTCAATCCAGTGTAGTTTTCGCAGTTATAAACCATGCTTAAAGCACTTTTTATACCTTCAAGCACCTCTCCATGTCTTTCAATTTCCTGCATTATCAAAAGGAAATACACTTCTGAGTCTGTATTCCCCTCAATTAGCCTAAGGTAGTCTTCACTTAAGTATCCTTTCAGACATTCTCTATTTACGCTTCCGTTGTGTGCAAATATCCAATTTTTGAAAATAAAGGGATGGGCGTTTACTTTGGAAGAATTGCCATAGGTAGCGTATCTAACGTGTGAAAGGATAATCCTTGAACGCACCGTTTCTACCACGGAGAAGTTATAATTGCTTATAGTTCCCACCTCTTCCAGTCCCTGCTTTATAACCCTTGCCTTCCCCTTATCGTAATATCCTATACCCCATCCATGAGGATTAGATTTTGAAAATTCCCTAAAGGGCTTATCCGCTAAGTTAAAGGAAAAATCCATATCCACCTCTTTGTTGGCTATAACTCCAAACAGTCTACACATATTATCCTCCAGACAGGCAGTTATATGCTCTCAACCGCATTTTTTATCCTACTAATACCCTCCTTTATGGTATCCTCAGAAACGCAGTAGGAAAGCCTTAGATACCCTTCCGCACCAAAGGCAGAGCCAGGAACACCTGCAACACGACCCTTTTCTATGAGATAGTCCGCAAGTTTTAGGTCTGAACCCAGTTTTTGTGAGTAATATGTGAAATTTGGAAATATATAGAAGGCTCCCTTAGGCTTGACTACGCTTACCTTTGGTATCTCCCTCAATAGACTGTAAGCAAGGTCTCTTCTCTTTTCAAAGGTTTTTCTCATATTTTCCACAAAGGTTTTGGCTTCTGGATTTTTTAAAGCCTCTAAGGCTCCATACTGGGCAAAGGTGGTGGCGTTGGAAATGCTTTGACTGTTTAGGTCCGCTATTACCTTTGCATATTTTTCTGGACAGGCTACATAACCCACACGCCATCCTGTCATAGAATAGCTCTTTGAAAAGGCATTAACGGTAAAGGTTATCTCTCTTATCTCCTTTGAGAGGCTGGCAGGACTTACAAACCTTTCTCCGTCGTAGAGAAAGGCTTCGTAGCATTCATCCGAAACTATAAGTATGTTCTTTTCAAGGCAGAGCTCCGCAATCTTTCTTAGTTCTTCTTCTGGAATTACCGCACCAGTAGGGTTAGAGGGTGAGTTAAGTATTAGCATTTTTGTCTTTGGTGTTATGTATTCTCTCAGAAGGTCAGCCTTGAGGACAAAGCCTTCTTCTTCTCTAAGTGGCACTTCTACAACCTTTGCATTACAGAGAAGTATCTGCTCTGGATAGGTTACCCAGTAAGGTGTAGGGAGTAGCACCTCATCACCCTCTTCCAAAAGAGCAAGCATAATAAGAAAAAGTGCCATCTTTGCTCCTGCGGTTATTACTATCTCAGAGGGTTTGTACTCTATACCGTTCTCTTTAAGGAGCTTCTCTGCAAGGGCTTCTCTTAGCTGTGGAATACCAGCAGAGGGTGCATACTTGGTTTTCCCTTCCTTTAGGGCTCTTATACAGGCTTCTTTTATAAAATCTGGCGTGTCAAAGTCAGGCTCTCCTGCACCAAAACCCACTATATCTACACCTTGAGCCTTGAGCTGGCTTACCTTAGCTGTAAGGGCAAGCGTAGGTGCTGGCTTTATATGAGATACTCTCTTTGCAAGCATAAAGCTATTATAACCCGAAAACTATGATATGATTTTTAGACCATGCGTATAGCTCTTTTAAGACAAGGAAAGGACCTTGGGATAAACAGACATATTTTGGCTTTTCTTGAGCTTTTTAGAGAAAAGGGTGCACAGGTGCAGGACTTTGACCTAACTGAAGGAGACCTTAAGGAAGTGGTAAACAGGCTATTGGACTTTTCTCCACTCTTCACCCTTGACCTCAACGGTAGCTGTGTGGTCTTTGGAGAAAGGAATGGCGAGAGACTTCCCATCTTTGATGCCTTTGGCTTTGTGCATGTAAGCCTCTTTACAGACGAGCCATTGTTTCACTTTCCTACCCTCTTTGACCTAAGAGAGGCAAACAACTTCCTTCCTGTAGTTACAGACCTTAAGTATGCGGACAGCCTGAGGTTTCTCGGACACGAAAGAGGCACCTTCTATATAACTCCCTTCGTAGACCCCAGTCAAATGGTAGAACCTTCATACGAAAAGGACATAGAAGCGGTATTCCTTGGACCTGTAGTAGACCCTAACATAATTGCCCAGCAGGTAGCTAATAACTTAAAAGAGGAATATATCCCATACTTTTTTGAAGTAGGTGAGTTCCTCTTTAGAAACCCAGAGGCACATATCCTTTATGTTAGCGAATATATACTGTCCATGTTTAACCAGAGTTTTCAAGAAGAGTTTAACAAATGGCGTCAAGAAAACCCTCAGGACTATGTAAGGCTTTTGAACGATATTAGTTTCTACGCAACCGCCAGAAAAAGGTGGTATACGCTTAGTTTCCTTGAGGGTATAAACCTCAAAATAGTGGGTCTTTTTGAAGGAGAGCTAAAGGAAGGACACGAGCACGTGCCAATAGAGAGCTGGGACCAAGCACTTGAAATGATTGGAAGGTCTTACATAACCATACTTAGCTACCCTCATGCAGTTCCCACTGGTATAGGCTTTGCACCTTTAGAGGTCGCCTACATGGGTAGTGCACCCTTTATAGACTATAGAGCAACCTTGCCAGGATTTTTTACACCGGGTCAAGAAATAATAACCTACCTTCCCCTTGACAGGGCGGACATAGAGGAAAAGCTGGTCTATTACTTGGAAAACCCACAGGAAGCCATGGAGATAGGTCAGAAAGCAAGGGAAAGGGTGCTTCAAAACTATACACCTCAAGATAGGGCAGAGTTTTTCTACAAGATGTTTGAAGATATACTCTCTCAGGCTCAATCAAGCCAAAACAGCGAAGGCTAATGTTTCCTACCTTTGGAACTCTGGTGAACGCAGGGCTTGTGCTGGCGGGTTCCTCTGTGGGTCTTCTCATTTCCAAAAGCCTTCCAGAAAGACTAAAGACCTCTGTTATGCAGGGCATAGGTCTTTTCACTTTGCTTTTGGGAATAAGGCTCATTTCAGAGAACAAGCCAGAGCTCTTGAAGGTCTTTTTTCTTTTGATTATTGGCTCTCTAATCGGTGCTTTCCTTAAATTGGAAGAGAGGATTGACGCTCTAACAAGCATGCAGGCAGACCTTGCCAAGGGTTTTGTTTCTGCTTCCCTGCTCTTTACCGTTGGACCCATGACCCTTATGGGTTGTGTCCTTGAGGGTGCAAAAGGAGATAGCTCTCTAATACTTTCAAAGGCTTTTATGGACGGAGCTTCTTCAATTATTCTTGCATCTTCCCTTGGTAAAGGAGTAGCCTTCTCTGCCTTGTATGTGCTTCTTTTTCAGGGTTCTATAACCCTTCTTGCTTACTTTTACGGTGAGTTTTTGAGAGAGCAATCCGTATCAAACGCACTTTTTATAGGTGGTGGACTTATGGTGCTTACCGCACTTAAAATCTTTGACCTTTTAAAAGGGATAAAAGTGCTTAACCTTATGCCTGCGCTGGTGCTTTCCTTATTTTTTTAAGTGCTTAGGTATATAACATCTGTCATTTGATATATTTTCCCCACTACCGCTGGTGAAAGCCTTTCCTCCAAAGCTCCTGCTACTTCCTCACCGCTTTGCTTATTCAATGGGTAGTTTGTGGTTATAAGGGTGCTCTTAAGAAAGTTATATCTATGGCTTATTATGTGGGAGAGGGTTTCTATCCTCCAGTCAGAGAGTCTTTCACTTCCTAAGTCATCAAGGGCTAAAAGGGGTGCGTTCAAAAGCAGGTTCATGAAGCGACTATACTTTTCCGTGTTTGCGTAGCTCTGAAGTCTGTAGAAGAGGTCCTTTGTGTCAAAAAACACACCTCTTATTCTTTTCTTTCTGTAAACGGTCTTTAGGATGGCGACCACAAGGTGCGTTTTTCCCATCTGCGGAGGACCTATGAGTGTTAGACCCTTCCCCTCTTTTGGTTCAAAGCTGTAGGCGTAGTGAATGCAGGTCTCAAGGGCTTGCTTTTGTGAGGCTGAGATAGGCACGTAGTTTTCAAACTCTGCGGATAAAAACCTTGGAGGTATGTTTAGGTATTTTTGAAGGTTGACCCCCTCATACCTGCAATCGCAAAGCTCCAATACGCCTCCTTTGTCTACAAAGCCTGTTCCGCCACATTTGGGACAATTCATGAGATAAAATATAAGCAATGCCTGTCTTTCTGCTAACGAATGACGATGGTTATTTTTCAGAAGGTATAAAAGCCCTAAGGGAAGAGTTAAGAAGTCTTGGAAGGGTTATAACGGTAGCACCAGACAGAAACCTTAGTGGTGTGGGGCACTCTCTTACCTTTACACAGCCTTTGAGGATAAGAAGGGTGGATGAGGATTTTTGGACCGTCATAGGCGGAACGCCTGCGGACTGTGTGCATTTAGGATATTACCTTTTCCTTGAGGGCAGAAAGCCAGACCTTGTCTGCTCTGGTATAAACGAAGGTCCAAACCTTGGAGAAGACATAACCTATTCTGGCACGGTTTCTGGTGCTATGGAAGGGAGGATACTGGGAATTCCTTCCGTTGCCTTCTCCGCCTTTGGAAGGGAAGATGTGGACTTTTCTCAGATAGCAAAGATAGCAAAGGAAGTGGTCCTTAAGGTCCTTGAGGTGGGTATGCCAGAGGATACCTATTTGAATGTGAACATACCAAACCTACCGAGAGAGGAAATAAAGGGCTTTATGCTTACTCGTCAAGGCAAAAGGGCTTACAGGGAAAGGGTATTAAAACTTTCAGACCCTTCTGGAAGACCCCTTTATTGGATAACCGCAGAAGAGTTTGGTTGGCATTTGGAAGAAGGCACGGATTATTGGGCGGTTTACCATGGGTATGTTTCTATAACACCCCTACAACTTGACCTTACAAACTATAGAGCTTTAGAGCTCCTTAAGAATTTGGAGAGGTAGTTGGAAAGTTTATAAACCCCCGGGACGACCTACTTTCCCGTGCGGTTCGCCCCGCACAGTATCATCGGCGCTGGAGGGCTTAACTGCCGGGTTCGGAATGGAAACCGGGTGTTTCCCCTCCGCTATGGTCCCGAGGGAAGCAACTCAATAGGTTTTCCTTCCTGTGGGTGTGCAAGTCGAACGGGCTATTAGTACAGCTCGGCTACACCCCTTACGGAGCTTCCACCTGCTGCCTATCAACCTGGTAGTCTTCCAGGGCCCTTCAGGGAGTCCTTATCTTGTGGTGGGCTTCGCGCTTAGATGCTTTCAGCGCTTATCCCGTAGCAGGATGGCTACCCGGCGCTACCTCTGGAGAGATAACCGGTACACCAGAGCCTGCCCCGTCCCGGTCCTCTCGTACTAGGGACGGACCCACTCAAGACTCCTGCGCCCGCGGCGGATAGGGACCGAACTGTCTCGCGACGTTCTGAACCCAGCTCGCGTCCCCCTTTAATGGGCGAACAGCCCAACCCTTGGGACCTGCTTCAGCCCCAGGATGGGGGGAGCCGACATCGAGGTACCAAACCTCCCCGTCGATGTGGGCTCTCGGGGGAGATTAGCCTGTTATCCCCGGAGTAGCTTTTATCCGCTGATCACTGGCCCTTCCCCGAAGAACCAGTGGGTCACTAGGCCCGGCTTTCGCCTCTGCTCGGCATGTCTGCCTCACAGTCAGGCACCCTTCTGCCCTTGTACTCTACGGCGGATTTCCGACCCGCCTGAGGGTACCTTTGGACGCCTCCGTTACCTTTTAGGAGGCAGCCGCCCCAGCTAAACTGCCCATCTGGCACGGTCCCGGCGGTGGATAACACCGCTCGGTTAGGGCCTCAGCCTGTCCAGGGTGGTATCTCACCGGCGCCTCCATCCCTCCCGGAGGAGGGACTTCACAGGCTCCCACCTATCCTGCGCAGGACAAGCCAAGGCTCAATGCCAGACTGCAGTGAAGCTTCACGGGGTCTTTCCGTCCTGCCGCGGGTAGCCGGCATCTTGACCGGCATTACAATTTCGCCGGGACTCTCCTCGAGACAGCGTGGCACTCGTTGGGCCATTCATGCAGGTCGGAACTT
>JBBKAW010000071.1:0-16857 GCA_037722135.1 Aquificaceae bacterium | reverse complement strand
CTTACCCGACAAGGAATTTCGCTCACCTTTATCTCTGGCTTTCGCCAGAGGGTGGACTGTATCTTGCTTTTGCCTCTAGGTCCTTTTTTACTTGGAGGAGCTGTTCTCTGTTTTGACTATTCATCTGAAGAGCTATCTCCACTATTTCCAAAAGACCATCCACTGTGAGGTGCTTCCCTTCTACCATCTTCTGAACTACTCGCCTAAACCTTATAAAGTCCACGTTCTTTTTGGTTTTTAGAGGATGCTTTGTGAAAAACTCGCATACCTTCTGCAAGCATGAGAGCTTTCTTATTCTTAAGCACCATCTGTCTCCGTTATTTCTTCTCACAACACCACATTGGAAGAATCTCTTTAGTGCATATAGCACTTGCAGGTCTCTTTCGTGCTGAACCACTACAAACTCTGGAAGCACCTGATAACCTGTGGACATCTCAGGATGCTTGTTTATAGAAACATGGAAGCATCCTTCTCCATCTACGAAACCTACAACCCAATCGGGAGATAGCTCCATCTTGCTCCTCCAAGGAGGCAAAAGCCTCCGCGTACAGTCTCTGAGGATCCCCCTTTTTTGGGGTTTCCTGCGGATTGCCCAATCTCAGGCATTTTTACGGAGGTTTTTACCTCTCGTAGCCTGAGCTCTAAGGGCTTCCCCGCATACAGCGGAGTTCAGGCAGCAAAGCTACCTTAGGACCGTCATAGTTACGGCCGGCGTTTACCCGGGCTTCGGTTCGGAGCTTGCACTCCTCCCCTTAACCTACGGGCACTGGCCAGGCTTCAGACCACATACATCCCCTTACGGGTTTGCGTAGTCCTGTGTTTTTGGTAAACAGTCGGCACCACCCGGTCTCTGCGACCTACAGAGGCTTACACCGCGAGGGCTTAACCTCCATAGGCCCCCCTTCTTCCGAAGGTACGGGGGCAATTTGCCGAGTTCCTTGAGGAGAGTTCCCCCGACGCCTTAGGCTACTAACCCAGCCCACCTGTGTCGGTTTCCGGTACGGGCAGCGGTGCTTCAACGCCAGCGCCGTTGTTTCTCGGCAGTGTGGCGTCGCGGAAGTTACCCCATCAGCTCTCGGAGTATGGGGTGACGGATTTGCCTGCCACCCCCTCCTACTACCTTGGACCACCATTCCATAGGTGGCTTCCGCTAGCCTCCTGCGTCACGACTCTGGCTCCACACCGCTGGCGCGGGAATGTTGACCCGCTTCCCATCGGCTACGCCTTTCGGCCTCGCCTTAGGGTCCCGGCTAACTGGCGGATGATTTACATTGCCGCCAAAACCTGGGGCTTCCGGCGGACAGGTTTCTCACCTGTCTTCGCTGCTACTCATGCCAGGATTCTCACTTCCCTGCAGTCCATCCCACCTTACGGTGAGACTTCAACCCACAGGGAACGCTCCCCTACCGCTCGCAATAGCGAGCCCGCAGCTTCGGTACCAGGCTTGAGCCCCGCTAAATTTTCGGCGCACGGCCGCTCGGCCGGTCAGCTGTTACGCACTGTTTAAAGGATGGCTGCCTCTAAGCCAACCTCCCGGCTGTCTTAGCAGCCGCACATCCTTCCCCACTTAGCCTGGATTTTGGGACCTTAGCTGGCGGTCTGGGCTGTTTCCCTCTCGTCCACCGGAGCTTATCCCCCGGGGACTGACTGCCATCCTACCTTTCCCGGCATTCGGAGTTTGGCAGGGTTCGGTACCTCTTTCGAGGCCCTAGCCCAACCAGTGGCTCTACCTCCGGGAAGGACCGGATGACGCTAGGCGTCGACCTATTTCGGGGAGAACGAGCTATCACGGAACGCGATTGGCTTTTCACCGCTACCCACACCTCATCGGACGGTTTTGCAGCACCGACCCGTTCGGGCCTCCAGACGGCGTTACCCGTCCTTCACCCTGGGCATGGGTAGATCGTTCCGCTTCGCGTCTGCCCCCAGCGACTTAACGCCCTATTCGGACTCGCTTTCGCTACGGCTTCGCCTGACGGCTTAACCTCGCCGCTGAGGACAACTCCCTGGCTCATTCTGCAAAAGGCACGCAGTCGGGCCATAAAGACCCTTCCACTGGCTTGTGGATCCGGGGTTTCAGGTTCTATTTCACTCCCCTTCCGGGGTTCTTTTCACCTTTCCCTCGCGGTACTATGCGCTATCGGTCTGCCCGGAGTACTTAGCCTTGGAGGGAGGTCCCCCCTGATTCCCACGACCTTCCACGGGGGCCGTGGTACTTGGGATCATGCACCCGGGAGACTGCTCACCTTTCGCCTACGGGGCTTTCACCCTCTATGGCGGAGCGTTCCAGCTCACTTCGGCTAGGTGGCAGTTTTGTAACTCCCTGAGAGGTTGGCGGCCCTCTCCGTGCATGTCCCGCAACCCCGTGTGAGCTAAGCCCGCCAGCATGGCACCCACACGGTTTGGGCTGGTCCCCGTTCGCTCGCCGCTACTAGGGGAGTCTCATTTTGATTTCCTTTCCTGGGACTACTAAAAGGTTTTACTTCGTCCCGTATCGGCTCCGCGCTTGCGCGCGGATGACAGGGCTCAACACCCTGCCGGGTTTCCCCATTCGGGCATCCGGGCCTCACAGGCTCTTTGCGCCTCCACCCGGCTTATCGCAGCTTAGCACGCCCTTCATCCCCTCGGGCAGCCGAGGCATCCACCCCGGACCCTTACTAACTTGCACACCCACAAGGAAGGAAAACCTATTCAGTTGCCAAGATGACATGGAGATGGTGGGATTTGAACCCACGACCTCCTGCTTGCAAAGCAGGCGCTCTCCCGCTGAGCTACATCCCCTTAGGACCTGCCCCAGATAATGGGCCTCGGTGGACTTGAACCACCGACCTTGCCCTTATCAGGGGCACGCTCTAACCAACTGAGCTAGAGGCCCAGAGGGGAAAGACAGCTCAATAAGGAGGAAGGACCCTGAGTTTGAAACCTGACACTTTTCTCCGTTATAAAGGAGGTGATCCAGCCGCAGGTTCCCCTACGGCTACCTTGTTACGACTTCGCCCCAGTTGCCAGCCTTCCCATCGTCCTCTGCCTCCCTTGCGGGTTAGCTCGAGGGCTTCCGGGAAGACTGACTTCCGTGGCGTGACGGGCGGTGTGTGCAAGGCCCGAGAACGTATTCACGGCGGCTTAGCTGATCCGCCATTACTACCGATTCCGGCTTCATGAGGGCGAGTTTCAGCCCTCAATCTGCACCATGACCGGGTTTGAGGATTTGCTCCCCATTTCTGGGTCGCTTCCCATTGTCCCGGCCACTGTAGCGCCTGTGTTGCCCCGGGCATAAAGGGCATACTGACCTGACGTCATCCCCACCTTCCTCCGGCTTATCGCCGGCAGTCCCCTTAGAGTGCCCTCCGTAGAGTGGCAACTAAGGGCAGGGGTTGCGCTCGTTGCGGGACTTAACCCAACATCTCACGACACGAGCTGACGACGGCCATGCACCACCTGTGATGGGATTCCGTCCAGAGGACGGCACCCCTCGCTTTCGCAAGGGTTTCCCATCATGTCAAGCCCGGGTAAGGTTTTTCGGTTAGCATCGAATTGAACCAGACGCTCCACCGGTTGTGCGGGCCCCCGCCAATTCCTTTGAGTTTCAGGCTTGCGCCCGTACTCCCCAGGCGGGGCGCTTAACGCGTTAGCTGAGACACCGCCCTTACGGACGACGTCTAGCGCCCATGGTTTACGGCTGGGACTACCCGGGTATCTAATCCGGTTTGCTCCCCCAGCTTTCGTCCCTGACCGTCAGGACAGCCCCAGCAGGCTGCCTTCGCCTTCGGTGTTCCTCCCGATATCTACGCATTTCACCGCTACACCGGGAATTCCGCCTGCCTGAGCGTGCCTCAAGACGGGCAGTTCGGTACGCCTTTCCACCGTTGAGCGGTGGGCTTTGACGAACCGCTTACCCGTCCGGCTGCGGACGCTTTACGCCCAGTGAATTCGCGCAACGCTCGGGACCTACGTATTACCGCGGCTGCTGGCACGTAGTTAGCCGTCCCTTCCTCTGGGGGTACCGTCACCCACAGAGACTATTCGCCTCTGTGAGCATCTTCCCCCCCGACAGGAGTTTACACCCCGAAGGGCTTCTTCCTCCACGCGGCGTCGCGGGGTCAGGCTTTCGCCCATTGCCCACGATTCCCCACTGCTGCCCCCCGTAGGGGTGTGGGCCGTGTCTCAGTCCCACTGTGGCCGGACACCCTCTCAGGCCGGCTACCCGTCATAGGCTTGGTAGGCCGTTACCCCACCAACTACCTGATGGGCCGCGAGCCCCTCCTCAGGCGGTAGCTTGCAGAGCAGAGGCCACCTTTGGTCTGGAGACCTTAGTGGTCCCAGACATTATAGGGTATTAGCCCGGGTTTCCCCGGGTTATCCCCTTCCTGAGGGCAGGTTACTCACGTGTTACTCACCCGTTTGCCGCTGGGTGGCAGAAACCACCCCGCACGACTTGCATGTGTTAGGCACGCCGCCAGCGTTCGCGCTGAGCCAGGATCAAACTCTTCAGGAAAAACCCCCAAGGATTAGGGTCCTTCCTCCTTATTCAACTGCCAAGATGTCAAGGGACCTTTTACAGTCCCTAACTCCTCAGGCAGGATATTTATTATATCCTACCCTTAGGGTTTTGTCAAGTCCTTTTTGAAGGACCTTTATACCAAGGGGCTTTACACCTCTAACAAACTACTTTAGTTTAACACCCACTTCTAATTTTGTCAAGTCCTTCTCAAAGGACTTACACAAAACCCTAATTCAGCTCTCAAGATGACAAGGGGGCTTATCCCCCACAAGCTCAACTCTTTAATATTATATCCCTTCACGGGGCTTTTGTCAACCCCGAACCACTTAACACTATCTATTATATCCACCTGCAGGGTATTTGTCAAGTAGTTTTTTAAAAACCTCCCACATGGCTATAGCACCTGCATTTGAAACATTTAGAGAGTTTACCTTGCCCTGCATAGGTATGGATACAAGCAGGTCTGCGGTTTCCAGAACACTCTTTGATACACCTTCTCCCTCAGAACCCAAAACAAGAGTGCAACCAAGAGGAAAGTCAACGCCTCTTATATCCTTTCCCCCTCTCTCTACCACCACAACCCATCCACCCATCTCTTTAAAATCCCTAAGGGCTTTGGAAAGGCTTCCCACTTTTGAAAGCATTAAGTGAAAGACCGCACCCGCAGATGCTTTGACTACGGTTTCATTTATAGGACAAGACCTATCCTTTGGCATAAGAGCACCAACTCCACCAAAGACCTCGCATGTTCTAAGGAGGTTTCCCACATTCTGTGGGTCTGTAATGTGGTCAAGGGTTATGAAAAAGGAGTTTCTTTTAAGGGTCTCTCTAAAAAGCACATGAGGGTCTACGTATTCCACTGGGCTTAAGATGGCGAGGATACCTTGAGTTTTCTTTGTCCCTGCGAGCTCTTCTATCCTTTGCCTTGGCACTTTCTGGAGCTTTATACCCCTTTCCTTGCATAGCTTTACGACCTGATGCGGTGGATGCGAGTCGTGAGCAAATAGCACCTTTTCTATATTTTTTCCTGCCCTTAGGGCTTCAAGGACTGGGTTTTTACCGTAAACAATCATTCCTTTATTATGCCACCACCCAGCAAAAGGTCTCCTTCATAAAAGGCACAAACCTGACCAGGTGTTATGCCTCTTACTTGCTTAGAAAACTTTACCTTATATCCCTTTTCGGTTTTTTCTATGTCTTCCACAGGCACAGGCTGGTTTCTATACCTTATCTGTGCGGTAGGCTTTTGCCAAAGGGAAAGCTCAAGATGGAAGTTTATGTCCTCAAGAATCAACCAATCTCTATAGAGGTCTTCTTCTCTACATAAATGAACAGCGTTAGCCTCTGGGTCTATACCACATACATATACGGGAAACCCCAAGGAGATACCAAGACCCTTTCTCTGACCCACCGTGTAGTGGAAAAAGCCTCTATGTCTTCCTACAGGCTTGCCTTCAAAGTAAAAATATCCATCCTTTGAACCCACCCTCTCTTCAACAAATTCACCAGGAGTTTTACCCATAAGAAAGCACACATCTTGAGAATCCCTTTTATCCCACACAGGCAAACCCTTCTCTTTGGCTATAAGCCTTACCTCTTCCTTTGTCCTTTCACCCAGAGGAAACTCCAAAAGCTCTAAATGCTCCGCTCTTACAAGGCTTAAAAAGTAAGACTGGTCTCTTCTTTGGTCCTTTGCACGGGCTATAAGCCTTCTACCCTTGTATTCCACAATCCTTGCATAGTGTCCGGTGGCAAGCCTGTCTATCTCCGCAACCTTGTGGAGATACTCTGCAAGAAAACCTGTTTTGACCTCTCTGTTGCATACCGCACAGGGATTTGGCGTCTTACCCCTGAGGGTTTCCCTCAAAAAGTATTCTATAACCCTCTTTTCAAAGACCTCTTCCCAGCTAAGCGTTAAATGAGGTATGCCTAAGTGTTGAGAAACCCTCACCGCATCCCTTACATCCTCTGGAGAACAGCAAACCCTTAAACCATCCGTATCGCATACTTGATGAAAGCGGAGCGTTATACCAATAACCTCATGACCTGCTTCCTTCATAAGGAGGGCACAGACACTACTATCTACACCCCCGCTCATACCAACCGCCACTCTCATAAAGGATAAATTTAGGCTTTGAAAAACCTCTTCATAAAGCTAATCTCTTCAGAGCCCTCCGCCACCTCAAGACCAAGACTAATTATCCTTTCTGGCTTATCACCCTCACGCAAAAGCCCCATAGAGCGAGCCATGTTGAGTTTTTCTATAAGGCTTTCCGTTATATGCACCATTACACTGTCAAAGTTAAACCTCTTGTATAGCTCCTGCCTTTCCTTTTCCTCCTTCCGCCTTAGGCTGTCCGCAAAGGAGCATATCTTAGACCAAGTTCGGAGAGTCTTCTCCCATTCTTGCCTTGGCAGATTCTCTAACTCAAGCCTTATAATTTCAATAAGACTGTCCTTGAGATACCTTTTAAAGTCCTCCTCTGACCAACTGTTTGGCTCTTCTTTCCTTAGTAGGTTTGTAAGGTCTACTTTCATGTTATTCTAATATAATATTGTCCCTTTAAAGGAGGTTGAAAATGGCAAGGTGTTATGTTTGTGGAAAGACCACCAAGTTTGGAAAGAGTGTGACTTTCTCCGGAGAGCGAAATCCAAGGACCTTTAAACCAAACCTTCAGAAGGTTAGGATTGTTCTTGAGGATGGAACTGTAAAAAGAGTATATGTTTGCACCAAGTGTCTAAAAGCAGGTAAGGTGGTAAAGGCGGTTTCTGTAAGAGACTGATGCCTATTAGGTTTCTTACCGCAGGAGAGTCGCACGGGAAGGCGTTAGTATGCATCCTTGAGGGTATTCCTGCAAACCTTGAGCTTTCCTCCGAGTATATAAACAGAGAGCTTCAAAGAAGGCAAAGAGGCTATGGCAGAGGAGGGAGGATGAAGATAGAAAGCGACAGGGTGGAGTTTCTCTCTGGTCTGCGTTTTGGCAAAACCTTGGGAAGTCCCATAAGTATGGTTATATGGAACAAAGACTGGGAAAACTGGCAGGAGAAGATGGCATATGAGGGAGAGCAACCAGAGAGCCTTGTGCCCTTTGTGAGACCTCGCCCAGGTCATGCGGACTTGGCAGGTGGCATAAAGTATAACCAAAGAGACCTAAGGAACATCCTTGAAAGAGCATCCGCCAGAGAAACCGCCTCAAGGGTTGCGGTTGGAGCGGTTTGCAAAAGGTTTCTTGAAGAGTTTGGTATAAAAATAGGTAGCTATGTGCTCAGCATAGGAAAGGTTAAGCCTCCCATAGAGGAGCAAGACCTTTGGAGAAGACATCAACTTGCAGAACTCTCCGAGGTGCGTTTTCCAGACCCTACAAAGGACGAGGAGTTTATAAGAGCAATAGATGAGGCAAAGGAAAAGGGAGAGAGCCTTGGTGGTGTTTTTGAAGTCTTTGCCTTGGGCGTTCCTCCCGGTCTTGGAAGTCATATTCAATGGGACAAGCGTATAGATGGCAGGATAGCTCAGGCTATGATGAGTGTGCAGGCAATAAAAGGTGTGGAGATTGGGCTCGGCTTTGAAAGCGGGGAGCGTTTTGGCTCTGAAGTTCATGACGAAATAGGCTGGTCGGAAGGGGAAGGGTATTTTAGATACAGCAACAACCTCGGTGGCACAGAGGGAGGCATAACCAACGGTATGCCTATTGTGGTTAGGTGTGTTATGAAACCCATACCAACTTTGACAAAGCCACTTAGAAGTGTGGACATAAACACCAAGGAAGGAGTAAAGGCTGGAAAGGAAAGAAGCGATGTGGTGGCAGTGCCTGCCGCATCTGTAGTAGGTGAAGCCATGCTTGCTATAGTGCTTGCAGACGCCCTACTTGAAAAACTGGGTGGAGACTTCATGGAAGAGATAAAGGAAAGGTTTGAAAGGTATATCCAACATGTTAAGAATTTTTGAAGAGGTTGGAAAAGCTACACTTCTTACCCTGTGGGGTCTGTATTACCTTTTTAGAAAACCTCCGAAGGCAAGACATTTTTTTAAACAGCTTGCCTATTTGGCATCAGAAACTATACCTGTGGTAGTTATAACCTCTATTTTTTCTGGTGGCGTTATAGCACTCCAGACCTATAGCACCTTTAGTCGCTTTAATGCGGAGTTTCTCATCGGTGCAGTAGTTGCCATATCCATGGGAAGGGAGCTTGGACCAGTGCTTGCCTCCCTCATGGTGGTGGCAAGGGTAGGCTCTGCAATGACTGCTCAAATAGGCACAATGAGGATAACAGAGCAGATAGACGCCCTTGAGGTAATGGGAATAAACCCAAAGAGCTATCTTGTGTCTCCAAGGTTATTTGCAGGCATTGTGGGTGTCCCTATGCTTGTGGTAATTGCGGACATATCTGGCATATTTGGTGGCTGGTTTGTGGCGGTAAAACTCTTTGGAGTAAACGAATACCTCTTCTGGGAGAAAATGAAAGACTTGGTAGAGCTATATGACTTCATCGGCGGTCTATACAAGGCGGTCTTTTTTGGCTTTATTATCTCTGCGGTTAGCTGTTATTTTGGATACTACACAAAGGGTGGAACAGAAGGCGTGGGAAGGGCTACTACCAATAGTGTGGTAACCTCATCTATGCTTATCCTAATATCCGACTACTTCTTGACTGCCATAATATTTTGAACTTGCACTTCGCCTTTACTTTGGATGCGCAGTCCGGTGTATAATTAATTAGGCAAGCTATGAAAAAGAGCTACCATAAACTGCTTTTTATACTTGCTTTTGCCTTCTCTGTAAGTTGCAAAGGCTTACCCTTCACAAACCCCTGCTATGAGGAAAAATTCTTAGAGGACGTAAGAGCTCAGACCGCCTTTTATGTGTGGTCTCAACAAAATCCCATGGAAGCACTCCTCTTAGGTTTAGGCGTAGGCTTTTCTCTTATCACCGGTGAAACTCAAGAAGTGGAGAGCGCTTTAATGAACAAGATAGAACCTGTTATGAGGGAGCTTAAGCTCATAGAAAAGGGTAAAGCTCGTAAGACAGAAGAGGGAGTCTTTAAGTGTAGCGTGCTTTTTGAATACAAGGGCAATAGGTTTTTAGTTAACTATGACCTAAGACAGATGCATTCAGGCAAAGAGGGAGACCTATACAGAATGGAAAATTTTGAAATCTCTCCAGTGGAACGTTAAAGAATGGAAAACCTTCAAAGATGGAAGGAGAAGATAGAAGGGAGGCTTAGAGACCTTCTAAGACCCTTTGAGCCACAGCTCCTTTATCAAGCCATGTCCTATTACCTTTTTCAGGAAGGCAAACGCATAAGACCTCTCTTTTTGTGTGCGGTATGCAACGCCCTTGGTGGTGATATAGAGGATGCCATTACTGTAGGCTGTGCAGTGGAGATGGTGCATAACTACTCTTTGATTCATGACGACCTTCCTGCACTTGATAACGACAGCGTAAGGAGAGGAAAACCCACATGCCACTTAGTTTTTGGTGAAGACCTCGCCATACTGGCAGGTGATGCCTTGCTTACTTATGCCTTTGAAGTGCTCTCTACAAGAGAAAACTTTAGAAGCATACAAGACAGAGAGCTTTTATTACTCATCAGAGAACTTGCTTTTGATTCTGGATTTAATGGTATGGTGGGTGGACAGGTTATGGATATAAGAAAGCTCTCCTCTCAAGAAGAGATAAGCCTCAAGAAAACCGCAAGGCTTTTCTCCTTTTGTTTCAAAGCTGGTGGCATAGTAGCCAAAAGGTCAGACCTTTTTAGAAATCTTGAAATTTTGGGTCTAAAGGCAGGTTTGCTCTTTCAGATGGTGGATGACCTAAAGGACAAGGATGGCTTTTATCTTTTGTATGGCGAGGCTCTATGGGAAAAGATACAGGAACTTGAAAGAGAGTGTATAACTTTAGCTGAGGATATTGGCATAAAGACCGAGGAGGTTTTGAAACTTTTAGAGATTGTGGTTGGCGGAGGGGGAGGGATTCGAACCCCCGGTGGGCTGTGAACCCACTGGTGATTTCAAATCACCCGCCTTCGTCCACTCGGCCACCCCTCCTAAGCAGAATTATATATTATAGCTTTATCTTCCCTTCCTTCAACTCCCTCCTTAGCTGTCTCTCAAGGTCTCTTTGACGGAGCTCTTCCCTTCTATCGTGAGCCTTCTTACCACGAGCGAGAGCTATCTCCACCTTCACTTTTCCATTTTTGAAGTATACTCTCAGAGGTATAAGGGTATAGCCTTTTTCCTTCACCTTTCCCATAAGCCTAAGTATTTCCCTTTTATGAAGCAGGAGCTTTCTGGTTCTGAGTGGGTCTGGAGGTTTTATGGTCGCATAGCGATAAGGTGCAATATACAGGTTATAAAGCCAAGCCTCTCCATCTTGAATCCTCACGAAACTGTCTTTAAAAGAAACTGTTTGTCTGTTTCTGAGGGCTTTTACTTCAGGTCCTTCAAGCACTATCCCAGCTTCATAGGTCTCCAATATCTCGTATTCCGCCTTTGCTTCCTTGTTGTAGGCTACAGTAAGCTCTCCAGTTTGCTTTGCCATTCTATTAGTTTAGCATAGCTAATATCTGATGCCTCAATATATGCGCTGGCTTGTAATCTGGAGCTACCCTTATGGCATTCTCCACTTCTATTAGTGCATCCTTATACATTCCCTTCATAAGATATATCCTTGCCAAGTTCATATGAGGATATTGCCTTGGTTCGTATCTTGGTGCAGTTATTGCCCTTTTGAGCCATGGAATAGCCTCGTCAAGCTTCCCCATAGCCATAAGATATGAACCTATATCGTTATATGGGTTTCCAAAATCTGGGTCTATTTCTATAGCCTTAAGACAGAGCTCTATTGCGGTTTCAAGCTCACCAAGCATGCTATACGCCCAGCCCATGTAAGTATACGCTTCCGCAGTAGGTTGAATTTCTATGGACTGTTTGTAGAGTTCTATAGCTTGCTGTATATTTCCAGCCATATGCTCCTGAAGAGCCTTCTCCAAAAGCTCTTTTGCGTCCTTGCTTATATCCCTCATAGTAAGTTTAAATATATCCCTATCACAAAAATTGACAATAAGAGGCTAAAATATGCACTTACAATAGGTTGTGCTTTTTCAAAGCCCTTGCAAATTCTTCATCTAACCGTAGTCCATTTGATAATAGTCTATTCCCACTCTTTCTCTCTCAAGGAGCTTTGAAGGCTTTTGGGAATGTCCACTCTTATACCAAAAAGTAGTTTTAACTGAAGTGCGTTAAGCACTGCTCGGGCTTTTACCGTATTGTTAAAAAATACGTATGTGTCCTTGTTCCCTAACTTTTTGATTTTTTCCTTTATTTTTTTGAGCTCTTCAAGGGAATAAAGGTAGTCGTAAGGCTTTTCATGGTCTCTACCATGAATCCTCACGTAGTTTATCCCACCTACCCCAACCCACGGACCTACAAGAAAGCCACCTCCCTTCGGTGCATCAGTGTTAACGAGAGAAAAGCCGAGTTCTTCAAGGAAACTATAAAAATCTGACTTTTTGAAGCTTTTGTTTCTTATCTCAACAACCTTTTGTAAACCTCTGAAATCCTCTGAGAGTCTTTTTATATGCTGAAGGTTTTCTTCTCTGTAGCCAAAGCTTTCAGGAAATTGGAAAAGAATTGCAATAAAGCGATCCTCTTCAATGACAGGTTCTATGGCGTGTAGAAACTTCTTAACGTCTTCTTGGAGATAGTTTCTATCATGGGTAAAGACTCTATGAGCTTTGAAAGCAAACTTCAAACTTGAAGTTCTGGAAAGCATGCTCTTTACCGCTCCTCTGTTGGGAAAGTTATAAAAGGACGAGTTTATCTCCACCACCTCAAAGTATTTAGAATAGAACCTTATGTAATCCTCCCTTTTTAAAAGAGGAGGGTAAAACCCTCCCACCCAGTCTTTGTAGAAAAACCCGCTACAGCCTATGTATACCCTCAAGGAATAAACTTGGATTTGAAATCTTTGAGGGCTTGGTCTATCTTTGCTTTTAGCTGGTCATCAAGGGCTTTCTTCTCCCTTATCTCTTTTAGCAGGTCTGGTCTTTCCTTGTCAAGATAGACATATAGCTCCTTTTCAAACTTTCTTACAGATTCCACAGGCAGGTCATCAAGGTATCCATTCGTTCCTGCGTATATGGCTATTATCTGCTTCTCAACAGGAATAGGGTTATAGGGTTCTTGCTTTAGAAGCTCCACGAGCCTAAGACCTCTATTTATAGTTTGCTGTGTAGCCTTGTCAAGCTCCGAAGCAAACTGCACAAAAGCTTCCAACTCCCTAAACTGTGCGAGCTCAAGTCTTAGAGTTCCAGCTACCTGTTTCATAGCCTTTATCTGTGCCGCACCACCAACCCTTGAAACAGAAAGACCCACGTTTATAGCTGGTCTTATGCCTTTGTTAAAGAGGTCTGGTTCAAGGTATATCTGCCCGTCAGTTATAGATATAACATTTGTGGGAATATAGGCAGCTACGTCTCCAGCCTTTGTTTCTATTATGGGTAAGGCGGTAAGGGAACCTGCACCTAATTCGTCATTTAGCTTCGCTGCACGCTCCAAAAGTCTTGAGTGTAGATAAAAGACATCTCCAGGATACGCTTCTCTACCAGGAGGTCTTCTCATAAGAAGGGAAAGCTGTCTGTAGGCTTCCGCATGCTTTGAAAGGTCGTCATAGATGATAAGAGCATGTTTTCCGTTGTCCCTAAAGTATTCTCCTATGGTGCATCCTACAAAGGGAGCAAGATATTGCAGAGATGCTGGGTCTGTAGCGGATGCCACTACCACGCAAGTGTATTCCATAGCACCACTTCTTTCAAGAAGTTCTATAATCCTTGCGGTAGTTGACCTCTTTTGACCTATAGCAACGTATATACAATAAACGTCTGTATCCTTCTGGTTTAGTATGGTGTCTATGCATATGGTAGTTTTTCCAGTAGACCTGTCTCCAATAATTAACTCCCTTTGACCTCTTCCTATAGGTATCATAGCATCTATAGCTTTTATGCCCGTCTGGAGTGGCTCATGCACCGACTTTCTCTTTACAACCCCTGGTGCTATCTTCTCCACTGGAGACCTGTATTCATACTTTATAGGTCCCTTTCCGTCAAGAGGGTTGCCCAAAGGGTCTATAACCCTTCCTATGAGCCCCTCACCCACAGGAGCGTCCAAGATCCTTCCCGTTCTCCTAACTATTGAGCCTTCCCTTATACCGCTCTCGCTACCAAGCACTATAATACCCACGTTGTCCTCTTCAAGGTTAAAGGCAAGTCCCATGGTTCCGCCTTCAAACTCCACAAGCTCGTTCGCCATCACATTATCAAGTCCATAAGCCCTTGCCACACCATCACCCACGTAATAGACCACACCCACCTCTTCCATCTTTGCGGACGCTTCAAAGCCCTTTATCTGCTCTCTCAATAACTGAAGAGCTTCTTCATAGGTTATAGTCGCCATAACAAACCTCCTTAGGGTTTTGGAAGTATTTTACTACAACTCTCACAGAAAAACCTACTCTTAGCATCCACATCCTGCAGGCTGTTGGAGAAGCTCATAACACACTCCCTGTTTTTGCAATGTGTAAGCCCAAAAGTATGACCGAGTTCATGGTTTACCTCTCTGAAAACCCTTTCAAAGAAAAGTCTTTCCTCTTGGCTATGAAGTCTGTGTGTGTTTACTACCGCATACTTTCCTCCAAGTTGGGCAAGTCCAAATACAAAATTCAAACCTTCTTCGTAGAGGTCAAAGGACAAAAGTGCTATAAACTTTAACATGTCAGGATAATAGACTTTTGACAGGAACTCTAAAATTGTGCTGGCATGATATTGTCTTCTATAAGGGTTAAAGCCCAGTCTTGGCGGAAGTGTAATGTATGAAAATCTTACTTCAAAGCCAAACACCTCTTTTATGTTTTTTGCTGTGGCAAGTATAAGCCTCTTTTCCACACCAAAACCAGCTAAATATATATATCTACCTTCTTGCATTCCTATATTCCCTTACTCTTATGCTGTGCTCTTGATATGTTTTACTGAAATAGTGCCCTCCTGAACCATCCGCAACAAAGTATAAATAATCAACTTCCGCAGGTTCAAGAGCAGCCTTTAGGGATTCAAGTCCAGGGTTGCATATGGGAGATGGTGGAAGACCAAAATAAACGTAAGTATTATATGGGTCTTCAAGTCTAAGATGTCTTAGTGTAAGGCGACCTTCCCACATATTCCTTCTTTTTAGTGCGTATATAACAGTAGGGTCTATCTGCAGTTTCATACCCTTTCTTAGTCTGTTGTGTATAACTGCGGACACGAGAGGTCTCTCTTCAGGCTTTGCGGTCTCCTTCTCTATCATGGATGCTATGGTAACCCATTCTTCAAGGGTTAGTCCTTTCTCTTCAAGTTTTTCCCTAAGCTCTTCGGTTTTTTTCAGAAAGTTTTTGTGCATTACATCTATAACTCTCAATGGGTGAGTATTTTTTGAGAAAAAATAGGTGTCTGGGAAAAGAAAGCCTTCCATACTGCCCACCTTAAGCCCATATTTTTTAACAGTGTCTTCAGAAAGAGCATATTTTAGAAAGTCTTCTGCAGAGCATATGTGGTTTTCCTCCAAGATTCTTGCTATATCGTAGATATCTGAACCTTCCGGTATAGTTATCCTGTAAACCTTCTTTAAACCCTTACTAAGCTTTTCGTATATATCCCAGGGATATACAAGACCTTTGAACTCATACTCTCCTGCTTCCAGTTTTTTCTTGTATACCGCATGAATAATTAAAAAACTCATAGGATTTCTCAAAAGCCCTTCCTTGTATAATTGGAAGGCTATATCCTTTGTGGATGTGCGGTATGCTATTTCCACGGTTTTTTCCTGTATATTTACAGGTAGGAAGGAATAAAAAACAAAGAGCACCAAAATAATAACTGGAAGAAGGAACTTTAGGTATTTCATAGGCTTTCCATATACTCCAGAAGTATAATGTAGGCTGACAGGCTGTCTTTGAGTCTTTCCTTTCTCTTTAAGCCTACACCTTGCATGAGCCTATAAGCCTCTTCTGTAGTGTATCTCTCATCCCAAAGTATTATCTCAACATCTTCTGGCAGGAACTCCTTTAGTTTTTCTGTAAAGCCTTTTACCTCTTTTGCCCTTTGTCCCTCCTTCCCCCTTTGTGTAAGAGGAAGTCCTATCAAAATGATGTGAACCCCAAAGTCTTTTACTTTATTAGATATAACTTGTAAGGTTTTCTCACCCTTATTTTCAATAACCTCCAGCGGTAAAGCTATACCAAGGGTCGTATCTCCAAGGGCTAATCCTATACGCTTACTGCCATAATCTATTGCAAGGACCTTCAACCTGTCTTTATGCCTACCACCCTATATAGGGGACAAAAGCCTATAGCAGAAGTTCCTATGAACACTATGCCTATTAAACCCAGTATCCACCAAGCACCGCCTTTTGTAAAGGCAAGGTAAAGGAAAACAAGCCCCAAGACTATCCTTATAGCTCTGTCCCAAACTGCCATGTTTTTTTCCATGGTTTGCACCTCCTTTGGTATTCATTTTAACATAATATCTCATGAGGGGGTTTGTGGCAATGCTTACTGACTTTGGACATAAAGATGGTTTTGTGGGAGTTATGAAGGGCGTAATACTTGGCATAAACCCCGAGGTTCAGCTAATTGACATAAGCCATGAAGTAGAGCCTTTTAATATACTTCATGGTGCCTTACTTTTAAAAGCTCATTTTTCCTATTTTCCAAAGGGCACGATATTTCTATGTGTGGTGGACCCAGGTGTAGGTTCCGAAAGACTTCCAATAGTGGTTAGCTCTGGAGGGTATACCTTCGTAGGACCTTACAATGGACTTTTTGACCTTGCTCTTAAAAGTATAGAAGATAAGCCCAAGGCATACAAGATAAATATGGAAAGATTTGCCCTTTCAAGAATAAATGAGACCTTTCATGGTAGAGATGTGTTTGCACCTATAGCTGGGTGGTTAAGTAAGGGTTTAGCCCCTCAAGAGGTTGGAAGTCCAATAGAGTATCAGTTTAAACTTTCATGGGAAGAGCCAGAAGATATGGGAGATACAGTGCTGGGAAAAATACTCTACTTTGACCGTTTTGGTAATGGCATAACCAATGTGCCCTGTGGCAGGTATAAGGAGGGATATTTCAGAGGACAGAAGTTAAGAGTGGTTTCTTACTTTCTTGAGGCGGAGAAAGGTAAGCCTGCCCTTGTGTGTGGAAGTTTTGGTCTTATGGAAGTGTTCCTACCTATGGAAAACCTTAAGGAAAAACTTGGAGTTAGGGTTGGAGAGTCTATTGCCTTGAAAAAGGCATCCACATAGCCGATAATATAATCATGATTGACAG